>CAMDKT010000287.1 GCA_945900935.1 Candidatus Sulfopaludibacter sp. SbA3
GAGCAGGCGGATCTGGAGATGGCGAAGACGCTGGCCGATCGTTTATTGGCCCTGTTTGAGGACAAGGAAAACGGCGCTTTTTATTCAACCGCCGAGGGCGATGCGTCGCTGGTGATGCGACTGAAGGACGACTACGACGGGGCCGAGCCGTCGGGCAACTCGATGGCGGCGATGGCGCTGTTACGGCTAGCCGCGATCACAGGAAACGAGAACTACGCGGGCGCGGCCAACAAAACGCTGGCGGCGTTCCACAGCCGCCTGACGACGCAAACCGCCGCCGTCCCCCAAATGCTGTGCGCCTATCTCTTCGCGCAACGCAAGCCGCGTCAAATCCAGTTCGCCGGCTCCGACCCATCGGAATTAACCAAAATAGTCCATTCCAAGTTCAACCCATTTCAAGTTCTGCTGCGTTCCCAACAACGAGAAGGCCCCGCCGAAGCGCAAATCTGCGAAGATTTCGTCTGCAAAATTCCGATCCGGGACCCAGATGCCCTGCGAACCCAAGTAGAATAGTCGTTTCATGGAACTAAAATTCCGAATCGCATCCATCACTGACGAGTTTTCCCCCGCCGACCCTTCGCGGGCTTTAAGCCAAATGGCTTCCATCGGCATGACGGGTGCCGAACTTCGTGTCGTCTACGGCAAAAACATCATGGACTTGAATAAGTCCGAAATGACTAGCCTTCGGCACCTTTTGCAAGGCCATAACATGGAAGCTATCTCCATCGCCTCGCCGATTTTGAAATGCGTTCTTCCCAACGCCCCGGACATCGATACGCGATTCCAGCAGGATATTTTCAATTCGAAACACACTTATGAAGGCCAGGCCGAACTCGCCGAACGCGCTTTTAAGATCGCGAAATTCTTCGGCGCGCGCATCATCCGCGTCTTCTCCTACTGGCGCACGGTGGATCCCGATAAATGTTTCGACGCCGTCGCCAAAGCGCTCGGCGAACTTGCCGAAAAAGCCGCTAAAGCAGACCTGATCATCGGCATCGAAAACGAGCACGCCTGCAATATCGCCACGGCCAAAGAATCAGCCCGTCTGCTCGACGCCGTCAAACATCCAAATCTGCAGCTCGTTTGGGATCCAGCCAATGCCCTTTGTTCCGGTGAAAAGCCGTTCCCAGGCGGATATAAGCGGCTGCCAAAGGACCGCATTGCGCATGTCCACGTCAAGGACTGCGAGATGGAAGGCCACAAGCCCATCTGGGGCCCTGTCGGGACGCGGGCTGTCGATTGGAAGGGGCAGATTGCCGCGCTGGAAGCCGATGGCTACACAGGCTGGCTGAGTCTCGAAACGCATTGGCCGGGTCCGGGCGGCGACAAGTTCCTCGCTTCCACCATTTGCGGTTGGAACTTGCGCGGTTTGGCCGCCATGTAAACTGATTTGAACTTTCGGTGACCTTGTCAGCCCCGGCTGCGTCAAAGAATTCAATAAGGAGACGAAGCGCGGATGCGCAAGCGAAACATTCTGGCCGCCGCGTTGCTACTAACAACGCTGTTAGGGGTAGCGTTTGCCCAACGCCTCCGTGTGCCGTACAACGACTTTCCGTTTCGCGAGGACGAGGAGCAGCCCATGCCCGCCGACGCCGGCGTGCGCACCGAATTCGCCTTTGCCCGCCTCCAATATCCGAAT
This sequence comes from Candidatus Sulfopaludibacter sp. SbA3, assembly GCA_945900935.1. Lineage (GTDB taxonomy): Bacteria > Acidobacteriota > Terriglobia > Bryobacterales > Bryobacteraceae. The sequence goes on from CAMDKT010000287.1 coordinate 1,640, forward strand.
TGGCGTTCCAATGACCGTACTTGGTCCATGCGCGGTGCCTGGTCGATTGACTATCCCAAAGCCGATCGTCAATTCGTCCAGGGTGTGCGTCGGCTGACTCGGCTGAATGTCGCCTCCGTCGAACAAGTCGTCAACATGGAATCGGACGACATCATGAATTTTCCGTGGGCCTACGTCGTCGAACCCGGCCATTGGGACTTGACCGACAAACAGGTGAAAAAGCTCCGCGAGTATCTGCTCAAGGGCGGCTTTCTGATGACTGACGATTTCCACGGCAGCATGGAATGGGACATTTTCATGCTCTCCATGCAGCGCGTTTTTCCAGACCGTCCCGTGGTTGATCTGCCCAAAACCGACCCGATATTTCATGTCCTTTACGATCTGGATGACAAGTTTCAAATTCCGGGCATCGTGAACTATCCCTTCGACGTAACCCACGAATACGACGGCATCACACCCAACTGGCGCGGCATCTATGATGACCATGGCCGCTTGATGGTGGCGATATGCCATAACATGGATATCGCCGATGCCTGGGAATGGGCGGACTCGCCGCACTACCCGGAACGCTACGCCTCGCTGGCCTATCGCATCGGCATCAACTACATCATGTACGCCATGTCCCATTAAGAATTGAACGAATGGATGTTTGAACTCTTCTTCCAGCAACCGTTGAGCGTATTTCAGAAGGGCACTTTTGTGTTCCAAAGCGGCTGGCCAGTGTGGCTGTTGGCGGTGCTCGTCGTGGTCGGCGGCGGGCTGCTTGGTTGGTTCGTGTGGAAAAAAACGCGCGCCGCCGGATGGTCTCTTTTGCGGAGCGCCACGCTTTGGATGCTGCAATCGACAATGGTCGCCGTGCTGCTGCTGATGCTTTGGCAGCCCGGTATTTCGGTGGCGACGTTGAAGAAGCAGCAGAACGTCGTGGCCATATTGCTGGATGATTCGAAGTCGATGGGATTAGCCGATGGCGGCGCTGTTCGCCGCGATGAAATGGTGAAGACGTTAGACAGCGGCCTGCTGGATGAATTGAAAAAGCGTTTTCAAGTCCGGTTTTATAAAGTGTCCGATCACTTGGAACGCGCGGAGAATCATAGGACGCTGAAAGGCGAAACAACCGCGAGCCGGCTCGCCGATGGCTTGAAGCAGATCGCCGCCGAAACCGGGAGCCTTCCCATTGGCGGTGTGGTCCTGATGACTGACGGGGCTGACACCGGCGGCGGCATTGATCGCGAAACGGTCAATGCTCTTAAGGGCCGTCAACTGCCCGTTCATACCGTTGGCTACGGGCGCGAACGGTATGACCGCGATATTGCGCTGGTGGACGTCCAGGCACCGGTGCGCGTGTTGGCCGATTCGCGTCTGGGCGTGCAGGTAATTTTGCGTCAACGCGGCTATGCGGGCCAGAAGACGAAACTCACGCTGAAGGACGGCGACAAGACGCTCACCGCCAAGGAAATCACGCTCGCCGCCGATGGATCGGCGCAGACCGAAACCGTTCTTTTCAATGCCGGGGCTGCTGGAGTGCGGACCGTGCAGGTCGCCCTGGGGCTGCTTTCCAATGAAGAGAATCCGGGGAACAACCAGATGACGCGGCTGGTGCAAGTGGAGGATCGTAAGCCGCGCGTGCTCTATATCGAAGGCGAACCGCGCTGGGAGTTCAAGTTTATTCGCCGTGCGTTGGAAGAGGACAAGAGCGTTCAACTCGTCACGATGCTGCGCACCACGCAGAACAAGATTTATCGGCAAGGCGTGAAGGATCCCAAGGAACTCGAGGCCGGTTTCCCGGCGACTCCGGAAGAGATCTTCGCTTATGAAGGTATCATTATCGGCACCGTGGAAGCGTCGTATTTTACGCCCACGCAGCAATCCCTGCTCCGCGCTTTCGTTGATCGACGCGGCGGCGGCGTGCTCTTCCTGGGCGGGCGCGCGTCATTGGCCGATGGCGGCTACGGCGCCAGCGATTTCAAGGACATTCTGCCTGTCATCGTGGGCGACCGTAAAGTCACTTTTTACCGGGACAAGGCGAACGTCGAACTTACTCCCAATGGCCGCGATAATCTGGCATTGCGTATCGAAGAGGATCCGGCAAGAAACGCCGAACGCTGGAAAAAGCTGCCGTTTCTGGCTGACTTCCAACATCCAGGAACCGTGAAACCCGGTGCGATTGTTCATGTTGACGGCGTTACCGATCAGGGCCGTGTGCCGATGCTCATCACGCAAAATTACGGGCGAGGCCGGACCGCCGTTCTCGCTACCGGCGGCACGTGGCGCTGGCAGATGTCCCAACCGCTGGAAGACAAATCGCATGAAATGTTCTGGCAGCAGTTGACCCGCTGGCTGGTCGGCGGCACGCCCGGCACGGTGCTCGCCTCAACGACGCAAACTGTCTTTACCGACGATCCCAAAATTCCGCTACGCGCCGAGGTTCGCGGCAAGACCTACGAACTCCTGCCCGACGGCCAAGTGGAGGCCCGCGTCTCCGGCCCGGCGGGTTCGGCGCAAACGGTTATCCTGCAACCCGATCCCGTACACCCCGGCGTTTATCTCGGCGAGTACGCGGCCGACCAGCCGGGCTCGTATTTGGTCGAGATGGTTGCTTCCCGCAACGGCGAACGGACGGGGACGGACACCATCGCTTTCCGGCGCGAGGATGGCGTCGCTGAAAGTTTTCATACCGAGCAAAATCGGGAACTGCTGGAGCGTTTGGCCAGCGAAACCGGCGGCAAATACTGGAGGCCGGGCGATACGAAAAAGCTGCCGGAAGAGATCTCGTTGAGCGAAGCCGGAATTTCCTCTCGCGAGATCCGCGACCTCTGGCATTTGCCGATACTTTTCCTGTTACTGGCCGCGCTCCGGGCCGGCGAATGGCTGTTGCGCAGAAGGTGGGGAGCCGTATGAAGATTTTTGCGTCACTGGCCTTGTTATCGGCCGTCGCGGCGTCGGCGACGACATGGTATATCACCGTGGCCGGCCTCGGCGGCGATCCGTTGTTCGACCAGCGTTTCGTAACTCTGGCAAAGGAAATGGACAAGCTCGTGCGCACCACGCCCGACTCCAAAGTGACGACTCTCACCGGTCCTGAATCGGTGAAGTTGCGGATCCAACAGGCACTGGCCGAAGCCGCCAAGGAGGGCAAAGCCGAGGACACGCTGGTCGTCACACTGATCGGTCACGGCAACTTTGACGGGCAGGATTACAAGGTCAACATCCCCGGTGCCGACATGACGGCCGCCGAACTCGCCGAGTGGATGGACCGCGTCCCGGCGCAGAAGCAAGCCGTGATCAATACGACGTCCTGCTCTGGGGCGTCGATTGACATGCTGCGCCGCGATAACCGCGTGATCGTTTCGGCGACGAAAGCCGCCACCGAACGTCTGGCGACGCAATTCGCCCGTTTCTGGGTGGAGGCCATGCGCAACCCGGAGGCCGACACGGATAAAAACGAAGTGGTGAGCGTGTTGGAGGCGTATCGATTCGCCGATAAAAAGACTGTGGGCTTTTACGAAACGCAGAAGCGACTGGCGACCGAGCACGCCATGCTCGAAGACACGGGGAAGGGAAACGGCGTCCGCGCCCCCGGCCCCGATAACGGCCGCGGTCTGCTGGCCGGACAGACGCCGCTGGTGCGTTTCGGGTCGCTGCAGCAAGCCGCCAAAACGCCGGAAAAGCAGGCGCTGCTCAAGAGGCGCGAAGAGACTGAGGCCAAGATCGAAAAGTTGAAGTATGAAAAGGCGGCGATCTCTGTCGCCGATTATCGGAAGCAGTTGGGCGCGCTCCTGCTGGAATTGGCAAAAGTGCAGGAGGAACTCGACCGGTGAAAACGCTTGCCATTCTAGCCCTATTCGTCGGCCTCGCCCAAGCGGCCACGCTCGACGAATGCGGCGAACACAAACGCCGCGGCCGGCTCGCCGAGGCCAAAACGTGTTGGCTGGCATTATCGCAATCCCGTGACGCGGCGCTGCAAGCCGAATCCTTCTGGGCCCTGGGCGACTACAAGACCGCAAACGATAAATTCCGCGCCGCCGTCGCGCTGAAGGCCAAAGACGCCGCCGTGCGCGTCCGCTGGGGCCGTATGTTCTTCGAGCGCGGCCAGCGGAAAGACGCGGCCGCTCTCTACGAAGAGGCCCTGGAACTGGAGAAAGATTTTCCGCCGGCGTTGATCGGCCTGGCCTACCTCGCCTCCAGCGGCTTTGAAAGTAAAGCCGTGGAAATGGCCGAAAAAGCGCTGGAAAAAGATCCCAAGCTGTACGAAGCCCGCGAGATGCTCGCCCGCTTCGCGCTGGAAGAATACAACGAAAAAGGCGCTATCGAACAGGCCGATAAAGCCCTCGCCATCTCGCCCGAAGCCCTTAACGCGCTCATCGTGCGCGCCACGGTCGAATGGCTGAACGACAAGCCGGGCACGGAATGGATCGCCAAGCTCGACAAGGTCAATCCGAACTACGGCGAAGGCTACGCCATGGCCGCCCATATGTTCATCATCAACCGCCGCTACGAAGAGGGCATCGCGCTCTACCGCAAGGCGCTGGCGATGAACCCGGATCTATTTCCCGCGAAAATCGAGCTCGGCGTGAATCTGATGCGCCTGGGCGAGGAAGTCGAAGCCCGGCAGCTTCTGGAGGAGAGCTTCCACGCCAATTGGGGAACCGCGCAAGTGAAGAACACGCTGACGCTGATGGACAGCTATAAAAACTTCGTGACATTTAAGAAGGGCATGCTGATTCTCCGCGTTCACAAGAAGGAAGCGGACCTGTTGCGCCCCTACTTCGAGGCCGAGCTTGAACGCGCCTCTAACGTCTTCGAGAAGAAGTACCAGATCAAGCTCACCAAGCCCGTCCAGCTTGAGGTCTATCCGGACCACGAGGACTTCGCCGTGCGCACGATGGGCCTTCCGGGCCTGGGCGCGCTCGGAGTCACTTTCGGCAACATCGTCGCCATGGATTCGCCGTCCGGCCGCAAGCCCGGCACGTTCCATTGGGCCTCCACGCTCTGGCACGAATTGAGCCACGTTTACGCGCTCGCCGTCACCAAGCATCGCGTCCCCCGGTGGTATACCGAAGGCCTCGCCGTGCATGAGGAGACCGCCGTCAATAAGGAATGGGGCGACCGGCTCGACCCATCTACAATACGAGCCATTAAGGACGGAAAGCTGCTTCCAGTCGCCACGCTGGACCGTGGGTTCGTTCGCCCATCGTATCCGGCGCAGGTCACCGTCAGCTACTTCCAGGCGGGCAAAATCTGCGACTACATCAACGAGAAATGGGGCTGGCAGAAGCTCGTCGACATGCTCAAAGATTTTGCCACGGGCAAGGGTACCGTCGAAGTCCTTGAGAGCCATTTGGCCATGAAGACCGAGGCCTTCGACAAGGACTTTCTCGCCTGGCTCGATAAGCAAGTGGGCGCACAGGTGAAAGGATTCGACGCCTGGCGGAAGAACATAGCAGTGGCCAATGAACTGGTGAAAGCGAAGAAATGGGACGAGGCCATCAAGACCGCCGAGCCCATCGTGCGGGCGTATCCGGACTATGTCGATCCCGGCTCGGCCTACGAGATCCTGGCCGAAGCGTCGGAGAAAACAGGCAATAAAACCAAGGCCATCACCATCCTGCAGGCCTGGGCCAAGGTCGGCGGCCGCCAGCCGGAAACACTCAAGAAACTGGCTGCGTTGTTAGAGGAAGCGGGCCGCAAACGCGAAGCCGCGGAAACTTTGGAGCGCATCAATTACATCTACCCGGTGCAGGACGATGAGTACCATCGACGCCAGGGCGAGCTGTGGTTGGACCTTGGTGAAACGGACCGGGCCATCCGGGAATTTACCGCCGTAGTAGGATCAAAGCCGGTAGACGTCGCGGGAAGTTATTACAATTTAGCTAAAGCGCAGCGTGCCGCCGGTCAAAACGACCAAGCCCGCGACAATGTCATACTCGCCCTGGAAGCCGCGCCCAGCTTCCGTCCGGCGCAGAAATTACTCTTGGAGCTTTCAAAATAAC
>CAMDKT010000288.1 GCA_945900935.1 Candidatus Sulfopaludibacter sp. SbA3
TGGCGAGACCGGCGTCCGGACACACTTGTGCGGCCGCCTGGATGAGTTCGCGAAAGTTGAGGCCGTGATGGCCGAATGTTGGTCCCATATTGTTCCTTCAGGATGACGGTAATTCCGACTTCATGCCGCTTTGCGGGGCGCGATTGGCATGTTGTCCTCGAGGTTTATGCCCTTGGCGACGTCGTCGGGGGGCAGAATGATGATTTCGCGGTTGGGAAACTGGAGTTTGTAGGCTGCAATGACCTCTGGCGAGTTTTCGGTGATGTAGATGGGCGGATCGGTAACTGTAGTGTTTTCAGTTGGTTGGGTTTTTGTTGGTTGGGTTTGTTGTTTGGCTTGGTTGGGAAAGGTAGTGTGAATGAACTTGAGGCGGCGTTCGAGGGCGGCGACGGCCCGTTGGAGCTGGGCGATATCGCGGTTGAGCTTGGAGACTGTTCCTTTGCCGCCGATGAGGAGTTCGGTGGCGCGGCCCATGGTCTGCATTTCGGCGAGTTCGGGCACGAGGGTGCAGGGTTTGGCGGCGTTGTCGATGAGGGCGAGGTTCCAGGCGACGGTGACGCAGGTGTGGAGACGCTCGATTTGCCATTGGGCGATGGCGATGTCGCGGACGACGGCGCCGGCGACCTGATTGACGGGCTGGTAGATTTCGATGAGCTGTTTTAGGAGCTTGTAGTACTGAGGGCGGTCTTCCAGGCAGATGACGGCCTGGTCCGGGGGGAGGAATTGAGCGAGCTTTTCGACGTGTTCGCCGGTTTTGACGGCGTTGGCGGAGACTTTGGCTTTTCCCGCTTCACTGGTAGGACCTGTTGACTTGGCGCCGTTATTGCGGGCGATTTGGGCGCGATCTTTTTTGGACATATGCTTCTCCTTTTTTGGGTATTGAACGCGAAAAAGCCCTCCGCGGCGGAGGACTTTTCGCTAAGAGCGCGGTGCGCACTCTTATTGGAACTGTAGCATTTTTGATTTTGATTCCGTATCTGAGGAAATCCGTAATTCCTTGTATAGTGTTGATTTATTAGGGGGGCACATTTATTTTGATGTGTTGTGATCGACTCTGGCTACTTGTGTAAAACGCCTCTGCATTGTGGCGTCGGTGGCCCTTCGCCGCTTGGCCGACGGATATTGGACGTCACGTAAGCGGCAAATCGTCCTTTAGCCCCAACTCTCGTAGCGCTGTCTTCGTTTCCTCCAACGACTGCCTGGACACTCCCCCATCCGGGGCGACCTCCACCGTCACCGTCAGCCGGAGGCTTTTTGTTGTAGCGAACCGAGCTAGCACTTTGGTGTAGAAGTTCATCCACTTCTGAGCCGGAACTTCGCCGGACCAGCGGAGAACCGCGATCTTATCTGTACCCTGAGGGGCGATAGGAGATTCGTCCTCCCCATCATTGGCGGCGGCGGTTACAGTCGTGCCGCCATTGCTCGTGGGGGCCGAGCCGCTAGTCTCATCAAAGAGTTTGCCTGTGCCAACCGGCTTCGGCGGAGCGGAGCGGGATTGCTTGTAGGCATCCGCAGTCTCGGCTGTAATTACGAAAACGTCGTCGGAGATCTCCACCTCTTGCGGGCTCATGGCGGCACCGAAGACGAAGGGGTCGTAGCCGCCGCCGCTGGTCTTGCCGACGTAGGCCAAAACGCTGTTGCTCACGCCCCGAGCGATCGTGTCACGGATCAAGTCACCGTTCAGCAACCGCGGAAAAAGGGGCGACGCAAAGATGGCGTCTTTAACGGCCTTAGTGCTCCATTCCTTGTGGGCGCCCGACCAGTTACGCACGAGGAATTTCGGACTTATGCTTTCAGAGATGTCGCCGTCCTGTGTCAACCGGTGGACAATGAAGCCAACTAGCGAAGCGTCGGCGCTGGAGTGGACCAGTCCAAGGTCAATGCCGCGGATGGAGTTGTCTTTCGCGAGCAGCATGACTGTTTTGTAGGTCCGCCAAACGGCCTCCTTCAAATCCCTCTTCGCCTTGGCTTGATTCTCGTTGAGTTGCTTTCGCTGCGCTTCTTCCAGCTTGAGTTCAAACGCCTCTTCCTGGATGTCCTCCCACGCCAGCAACTTCCGCGCCTCATCGCAAAGTTGCCGTCCGGAATCCGGGACACACCAAATCAGCGCGCTCTTAAAGGTACGATCCGACGTCCCGCTTTGCTTGGTCATCGAGTCGACCAATTGAAGTGTTCTGGCTTCGTCGACCTCGTGATTCTCCGGAGGGAGTACCACGATAGTGAGCGCCGCTCGATTCGGAATCTGAGAACTCTTCGCGGGGAAGAAAATGCGGTCAATGGGAATCCCTTGAGAGAAAACCGATTGCACCTCAACTCTCACCCGATCGTCAACTCGCGGCTGCTGAATGGCGGCTCGCTTGTCGGCGAGCAGCTTGTTCAGGTTCGCGCTCAGTCCGAATCGATAGCGGTTCCGGTCGACGGTCAGGAAGTAACAGGCATTCTCCAGTGCATCCACTACCGTCTCGACGTTGCCAATGTCGAGTGCGGGTTCCGCCACGGCCAATCGGATTTCCGGGATAGTGGCTTCGGCGCGGGCCTGGCCGCCGTTCGATTCCAAAAAGATTGCGGTTGCGACCTTCCGGTTCAAGCGAGCTCTGCGGATGCTATCCACGGCTTCGGCATCCAAGCGGACAGCGTGGGACTCCTTCTTCCCGCAGATGTCGGTGGTGACGGCGCCCTCGAGCCTGTTCTCCCCTAACTGCCCAAAGAGCGCGGATCGGAATATCGGGTCATCCAGGGGAGCGGTCCCAAGTCCGATGAGCGGGTCCTTGTGAGCGCCCTGGTAACCCTCCTGGTACGCGCGCGAAACCCACAGTGCCAAAAGTCGAAGCACGCCGCGGGTTCGCTGGAAATTCGGCAAGGTCTGCCACTTGCGCTCAAACACGGAGAGCACGCTGGGGTGCAAGGGATAGGTGGCGGCGAATGCCTCACGGGCATTGTCGATCGGAAACCAGTTTGGGATCTGTTGCTTGTGTTCGGTGATCCAGCCGGAATACTCCTCAATGGTTCGCTTGGCATCAGCGTCCAACCCTTGCCAATCGAACAGACGCCGCCGTATGATCTCCGCCGTTTCCGATTCAGCGGCCATCATGATCGGCTTGCCGACGCGGTCGAGCATCTTCTTGAACCACTGCTCATCGGCTTCGTCGTCGGGACTATTGGTCATCTCCGATTTCGGAATCGAGACCAGCAGGACAACCCTGTCCGACCCGCGAGCCTGCTCCGAGAGAGATTGAACGAAGTTGTATAGGCTGCGATGGTAGCCTTTGTGGCGATACGTGCTCGTGTAATTGATGACCTCATCTAACAGAATGAGGGAGGGCTTGTCCTTGGGGAGGAATGCCTGAATGACGTCGCCCTTCGGCTCGATGAACTGGCGGTCGTGCTCCGCGACGACGGCGAAACCAGCTTCACCGCCCAACTGCCAGGCAATTTCGCCCCATGGCGTCTTTCGCAGAGGCGTTCCATCGTCACCGCCGCGGCCAGTAATGGAATCAAACTCGGTGCCGACAAATACGGCCACCGCGGCCTCCGGAATAGAGGCAACTTTCGCCTCGTCCAGAATCGAACGCACTCCAGACCAGCTATGCGACCTCGGGCCGTGCTTGGCCAGGTGATAGAGCAAAGTGAGGGCGTGGGTCTTGCCGCCGCCAAACTGAGTGGCCAGATTGAAGACCGCGGACGTTTCGGTTTTCTCGCCGGACAGCCGGCGCACGACTTGGCTGGCGAGTTCCAGGAGCGTTCGAGTCAGATAGGTGCGATCAAAGAACTCGTTCGGGTTGCGGTAAACCGCGGGCGCTCGCCCGTCCCGAACCTGATCCAGGTGAACGGCAAATTCAGAGGCATCCAGCGGCTTGCCTTCCCGCAGATCCTCCCGCGGGGGCACCACGCGATACCAGGGTTTCAAGATGGCCATCTTCGTCTCCGATCACACAGAACGCAAATCACGTTTTAACAGTTAAGGGTTGCAGAATCAATATCTTGGGTTGTTTTTCGGCTTCGTGGAACAAGCCCAAATCGAATTTCCATCACATAGCCATCACATAACCTATCCCCAATAGGGCAAGTACTTTGCGAGCTTCCGGGAAGTGCTCGCCGGGTCATGCGGCTTGATCAGCCCAGCCGCTATCGTATCCGCGATGATTCGCGAAGCAATCGAATAGTTCCGCTCTTCAATCCCGAACCGCTTTCGCAATGTCGTGTTCGTCATCGCCTCATTCGAGACGTACTGAAGACCGGCGTGCTGGTAACAGGCCCGAACTTTATCCGCCTTCTCCATTTCCGTTAGCTTCCGCGGAGCATAAAGGATCGCGATGGTGTGGTTCTCCGTGACCCGAAACTCCGGCGCGGGCAATTGAAACAACTCCACCTGGGAGATCACTTTATCGATCCCAGTGCCACGTTCCTCGCAGATGTTGAGCCTCCGCATCAGCTTCGCCAGCGCCTCGTTCCGCGACTGTGGCGGTTCGTCAAGGAAGCGCAAGGTGTCGATGAGCGGCTTGCCTGGATTCGTGGTCTCGATCCTGTCATGGAAAATCTCAATGAGTGGTCCAGTACCCCGAATGGTGAAATCCTGGTGGATCAGCGCATTCGCCACCAATTCCCGAATGGCGAGTTCCGGGTAAAGGCGAACCTCGCGCCGCAAAGCGCGGCCAATCTCCTCACTCTGGGGCAACTGCTGGTTGATGTAGTCGAGGAGCCTCTGAAACCCCGCCGCGTAACCGAGCGTACCTTGCTGCTCACGCTCGGTCTGGACGCGGTTCTTTCCGTCGTAAACGATTACCCGAACCGCCTTCCGCGCAACCGCCTCAAAGTCGAGGAGATTCTTCGCAAACAGCACCGCTCCCAAGTTCGAAATGTCCCATCGATCATTTCCGGACGGCACAATTAAGAACTCGCGCTCCAGACGTTCCAAAATGCCGTCCTTGTTGGAAGGGAGATTCTGCCCCATCAATTCGAAGAAACGCGGGTAGTCGAGCCGCGCCAGAACCAGGTCGCCGTCACAACCCGCCAGAGCGATGCCCTTTTCAAAGGTGCGCTCTCCGGCCAGCGACCAAAGGGCGCGCTCTTTCTCCGGGTAGTCGCGGAGCTTCTTCTTATATGTGCCCACACGAATGAACTCGGTGTCGTCGAAGCGAACCGGCGTGTGCGAACAAGGCGGAGTCTCGAATACCACGACAGGCTTCCCGTCATACAGGAATTCATGGATACGGAAATCCACGCGAGGCGTAAGGTGGTGATGGAGCCAGCTTTCCAGCTCTTCATTACCGATCTTCCGCTCCCTGGGCCGGAACGTAGTTCCCACAACGCTCCGCGCCGCGTCCTTTACGCCCCAGACGATGTACCCGGCTTTTTCGTGATGAAGCGCCGCGGCGTTCGAGAGCGCGGACAGGTATTCGCCAATCTCCTTGGGCTCGGCGTCGTTCTCCTTGAATTCCACCCACTCCGTTTCACGCTGATGGCGCAGCAACGAATCGAGCAAACGTTTGCCTTGCGCCTCCTCCATCAGCTAAACCCCAGTCCCTTCTTCCGTGCGAGCAGGCCTTCCGACCAACGGCGCTCGTCGGTTCCTGGAGGATACAACGCACAAAGGGCCTGCGCCAGCCGCCAGAATCGCTGATCTTTTCCAGCGCCATCGTCGACCAGAAAATGCCGCAGCGCCTCGCCGCGGCCGGCGGCGAAAAGTATCATCGCCTGGTGTAGGCGATCGAGCGTCGTGCCGCCAGGTTTGGCCGCGTTCTGGAGCGTCCAGCCGCTGTCTTCCTGATCCAGTTCTTCCAGCAAACCCGGCAGCGAAAGTTGCGCGGACTTCTTCCGCTTCGCCGCGGGCGATTCGGTTCCCTCCTTGCCAAACAGGGCTTGCGTTCTTTCGGCTACAGGCAGCAAGCGGGCCGTGTCTCCTTTGACCTCAACCAGGTTCACGAGAAGCTCCAGGTGCGCGCCCAATCCTTGCGCAATCTTGCGGGCTGCGTCGTATTCCAGCGTGAATCCGGTGAGTTTAGCGGCTTGAGCGGGCTTCTCGTCAGAATCCTCGTCGGCGTCCACCACCTCGTCCGGTTTGGCGCTCTCAGCGTTGGAAAGTCCCGGAGACAGGGTCCATAGCCACATGGCCGTGAGCCGGGCATCTTCCTCGAAACCCGTGGTGTCCGCTCCCGCAAAGATCATCGATATGGCCTCTTTGGAAACAGCCGCCCAGACGTGTTCGAGATACTCCTTCAACGTGACCTGATCGCCGCTGGGCTTCTCGACACGGGAATAGCGTGAGAAAATCTCCAGGGCCGGGCCGAGGCAGGAGAAGATGGCATCCGCTCCGACAACGCCTTCTTGAGCCAGACGCGGCATCCATTCATGGATGCGGCGGGGCAACTCCTGCAAGACGTCGCGCCAGTCGCCGATGTCGTCCATGCGCATGGAGCCGTCGGGACTCTCGCGTGGGCGGCAGACGAGATGGACGGAGGAAGCGAGCCTCGCTTGTCCTTGCGCCGCGACGCGCGTTTCCATTTCTGTGTCGATGGGCCATGAGCCGGTTATGATCCAACCGGCGTCTACGACTGCCTTCAAGATCGCTTCCCAACTTGCTGTCGTCTTACTGGCGAAAACAATGGCGCCGATGCCACTTGGCTGCAAAACGCGCCGAGCTTCAACGAAAGCTTCAGTCAGTGCTCGCTCATAAAATGCAATATTCTTCTGAGAGTGACTGAGTTCATGCGACCGGTCTACCACGATTTCTGAAGCTTTCGGGACTTCCGCCAAACGAAACAAGTCAGGATGCTCAGATGCTAACGCGCGGCGCAACCAGACGTAGAAAAAATCAGACAAATGTGCGTAAGGAACTGCGTCGTAGTACGGCGGATCGGTAATTAGAGCATTGACCGAATCCTCCGGCAGCGGATGTTGGGTGGCTGACGCCAGTTCAACGTGTCCCATCGGTAAGCTGATAGATTCTCGTTCGATAACCTCCAACATCGTGCCGAGCGTGATTGAAAAATTTCCGGCGGCGTCAGCAAAGATGTGCGGCTCAGCGTAGTCCCAGAGCATACCAATGGCTTGGCGAGTGAACAGGTGTCGCACCTGTGTCTTCGTGGCCTCCCACATGCAGAGTGCATTGCAGATATCACTAAATCGGCTAATTGCGAGGCTAAGGATGGTGGTTACAGTCCTAGAAAGCTCAGCGTCCTCATCGCGTAGTTTAGCGCGAACACGATGGAGAAGACTTACAAAGGTTGAGAGGGCTAAAGCCTGCCTCGCTGAGAACAGGTCGCCCCAAGAAGTCATTCCGTAGATGGGAACGCTTATCCGACGAATTTCGGTCATCGGAATAACTTCGTCTGGAAAAAGGCTCAAATCGCCTTTGTGGGTCTTGGCGCGATGGGTAAGTTCTGCTGCAGCCGCCGCAAACGCATTCGCGTCTAGATTGTTTGGTAAGCGGTAACTGCGGCCATTCTCGCTTGGCGTGGTCTTTACGACGCAGAACAGACGCGCGTCATTGGCGCCGCCCCGTCGAGCCTTGAGTTGTTCTCGAATCCGCGCCACGGGCGTTGTGTAGCCACAGCATGGACAAGTTGCCGAGCCTCGTTTCACTGTGCCATCGAATTTGGGGTTCTCGATCTTGACTTTGTCGTCGGACT
>CAMDKT010000289.1 GCA_945900935.1 Candidatus Sulfopaludibacter sp. SbA3
CCGAGGTCTCGAATTTCAAACGATTCAAAAAGCTCATCGACCGATTGATCACTCTGTCCATTGAACGATCTCAACTCAAAATGAATATGGATAAGAAGCAGTGAGAGGGGGCGTTGTCAGGTTGGTGAGAACTCGGTAGTCTTGAGAAGGTACTATTCGACCTCTATGAGTTCGAATAGAGGGGAAGTCACAATCTTCTGTACGTTTCTTTCCTGTGCGATTGCTTCCATGCCGCCGGCGAGGAGGCAGTACCGATGGCGTCTGACAGCATCGACGGCAAAAGTGGCCGTTGATTTCCGGATGCTGGGGCAACGGCAGTTCGTCCCCATCAGCCGCGTCTGGCCGCAATGTTTCTGCCGCGGCCGGATGCACTGCGCCATCACTTGTTTGGTGAAGTGCGGAGCAGTCGCGCGGCTCAACGAAAGGGGGCATCCCGCCACGCTTCGGCCTTTCCAACCGCCGCGTTACGTTAAGGGTGCTGGATGGAAATTCGCGGCGACCGCGCAAACATTTCGGTGCCCGGAGGCCCGCGCTGTTGAACCGCCGGATTCAGGTTTATGGGCCACTGGCCGGGCGGTTCCGGCAGGCTGCTCTCTACCTCCGTCGATGGTTCGGGGTACACTGGTCAGTCGTGGATTCAAACTTACTTTCAATCGCGGCCGGTGCCCGTGTTTATGACTTGGCGCAGCCCTATTTCGTTGGGATGCCGCATCATCCGTCGCATCCGCCTTACCTTTTTTCGCTGACGAAGAAACATGGCGATATGCATTCGCCTGCCGGGCATAGCTCGGCGGCGGACGCGATTGCGATGGGGAGTCATGTGGGGACACATATTGACGGCTTCGGTCATTTCTCCTGCGGAGGAAAGTTACATGGCGGACATGTGGCCGCCGATGTACAGAGTTATGCCGCCGGACTTTCCGTTCATACGGCGGAGAGGATTGAGCCCATTGTGCGGCGCGGGGTATTGCTGGACGCGGCGGGGCCGGATCGAGTGTTGGCCGAGGACGCAGTTTTGACGGCGGATGTGTTGCGCGGGATCGCCGAAGGGCAGGGCAGCGTCATAGGAGCCGGGGATGTGGTGCTGATTCGCACAGGGTGGGCGCAATATTGGGAAGACGCGACGCGCTATATCAACGCGGTGCGCGGGACGCCCGCCGGACCGGGTCCGGATTTGAGCGGGGCGCAATGGCTGAGTTCGCATGGGATCTTCGCGGCGGGGTCGGATACGGTGGCGTTTGAACGGGTGCCGTCCCATGACATGCCGGTACATATCCACTTACTCTTTGAGCGGGGGGTCCATATCATGGAGGCGCTTGATTTGGAGGCGCTGGCGCGGGACCGGGTGTATGAGTTTTTGTTTATCGCGGCGCCGTTGAAACTGCGGGGCGGGACGGGCGCGCCGCTACGGCCGGTGGCACTGGCGTAGAATGGGTTCTAGCTTATATGGCAAACGGAATTACAGGCAAAACAGCAATTGTAACGGGCGCGTCGCGCGGGATTGGCGCGGCGACGTGCCGCATGCTCGCGCGGGAAGGCGCGGCGCGGATCGTGGTTCACTATCACTCGTTTCGGGAAGGTGCCGAGGCGCTGGGAACGGAATTGGAAGGACTTGGCGCGGAGGCCGTGTTGATCGGCGCCGATCTGGGAACGCAGGAAGGGATTGCCGGGTTCATACTGGCGCTGCAGGAGAAGGCGTCTGGCGCGGGGATATTGATCAACAACGCCGGACATCTGGTGAAGCGGGCGAAGTTAGCCGAATTTACAAGCGAACTGTGGGATGAAGTGATGAATTTGAACGCCAAGAGCGTTTACTTCGTCTCGCAAGCGGTGGCACCGGGGATGGCGGCTTTGGGCGGGGGAGTGATTATCAATTTGAGTTCGATCGCCGCGCGCAACGGGGGCGGCCCCGGTGCGACGATCTACGCCGCTTCGAAGGCGGCGGTAGCCTGTATTACCAAAGGGATGGCGAAGGAGTTGGCGCCGCAGGGAATCCGGGTGAATGCCGTGAGTCCAGGCACCGTGGATAACTACTTCCACGAGAAGTACTCGTCACGGCAGATGCTGGACGGGGTGATCGCGCAGACGCCGGCCGGGAAACTGGGAACGAATGAAGAGATCGCCGATACGATCCAGTTCCTGCTGTCCGATAGCGCGGCCTATATTATTGGCCAGACGATAGAGATTAACGGCGGGATGTATATGGTGTAGTAGCAGAGGCTCGCCAATTCGCCGGGCATCACCGAACAACAGGCCGGGAGGCCGGGATGCTGGTGCCACTTGACTGCGTCGCTGGAGCCTGCGCTAGCTAAAGAGCTTAACGCGATAGAGTCCTGCGCCGCCGGCGCCGGGTTTGGTGGAGCCGATGACGGGGTTATTACCGAGATAGATCGCGCAGCAGGGTTTGTTGTTGTCTGTGCAGGAGTTGCCTTCGAGCAGAAACCGGGCGAATCCGACTACGACCGGAGGGTCCTGGGCGTTGTTGACGGGGCTGATCATGAGACGGCGCCCGTTGCCGTTGTAGGCGTCGTCGGTGGTGGAGGTCGTATCGGTATCCTGATCGAAGCGCATGTCCATGGCTGGGCCGACGTGCTTGTTGCCATTCACCGTATCGATAATGCTGCCGACTGTGAGGGGAACGGTGCTGTAGAAACTGTTATTGACAATGGCGTCGTAGAGACCGGAATTTCCGTTCCCTTGGCCGACGTCGATGTAGCCGCGGTCGCTGGAGCCGCCTCCAGGGTTGAAAGTAAGATCCCCGGGGCAACGGCCGCCGGGTTTGTTACGCTGACCTGGCGGCGCCCACTTCAAGGTATATCGCTCGCCGACGGTGTAGCCAAAATTTGGGTCCGCCGGGATCTGGGCATCGGGAGAAAACGGAGCGGTGCCCGGGCCGAGGGAATTTTCGAGGCCCTGGCCGGCGACGGCGGAGGCGGTGACATTTTGGGTGGTCGCGATGCCTGGCAAAACGGGCAGAAAGTAAATAGGGACGGGGGCCGTGAGGGTGACGCGGACGAACCGGTAGCCGGCCCCGGAGCCTGGATTCGATGAGTACGCGCCATTGGGCTGGGTGGCAAATTCAACCGTCGGCGCCGACACTGCTTGCGAGCTAAAGTTCCATCGATTTCGGGTGGCCGGCGTTCCGGGACCATTGGCGGCGGCGGCGTTGGCTTCGGCGATGCCGGCGGTCGTTCCGTCGAGCTCAAAGGCTGCGTTGATTGCGGCGGAATCGGCGAAATTCTGCAGCTCGGTTTTGGCGACGTAGACTCTGCCCAAGTCAACGGAGAGACCGGTGGCCGCCAAGATGGCGGGAATTAACAACGCCAACAATAACAATGCATAGCCCTGCCGTCGTTCCGCAGAAGGCAAAGTGTTAGATAAGCGCACTAGCATGAACCCCTGGAATTCACGAAATCTATTGCCTCATCGGCAATTTGCGCCACGATGTTATGCTTTTTTGTTTGCGAAGGAAGTCAGTTCGTGGCGCCCAACGATTCCGTCGTCAGCACCACTCGGAACGGCTTCAGGACCCAGTTACCAGGGAGGAACGGAACGACGAGGCTGACTGGATAACTGTTAATGGATATTTCAATCCGGTCGGTATCGGTACTTTGGCTGAAACGGCTGACATTGATCATGCTGGGGGTGAGGCCGAACAAGCCGCTCGACGAGTAGTTATTCGGGGGCGTGGGGGAGTTGTAGACGACCCAATTCTTGATCGTGTCGACGTTGTAGTTAGAGACGGCCGCGTATCGGGCGCCGGCGCGGGCTCGTTCGGTGAAGAACTGGATGAACAGAGCATAGCGGCTGAGTTCGAGGATGGATACCAGGCACGTGATGAAGGCGACGGCGACTAGGGCGCCTTCCAGCATGGCCTGCCCGCGCTGACGCCCGCGCCGGTTTGCGGCGACCGGCACCCGGGGAGGAAAGTTAGCTGCCATAGGGCTGATACCTGCCGGCATAGCGGGCGGTGGCGTAGGGTTTATTTATCAAACTGGTTGTCCAAAAAACGCCGTCGATAGTGTAGTTTTGAATCCCGACGGTGACATTACGAGGGACGCCGGCGGAGTCTTGCTCGATGGCGACGTTGACGTTTGAGGTCTGCAGCCCGGTAAGCATGGCGTTGCCGGTGCCTTCCGGATTGCCGTAGACCGCCACGTTCTTGATGCGATCGGTGAACTGCGTCACTGAGGAACCAAGTCCGTCGCGACCGCCAAAACGGGCGGCGTTGGAGACGGCGACCGTAAGCTGGTTATAGGCATAGAGGGAGTGGCCGAGAGCATAGACTCCACCGACAGTCGTCCACAGGAGTGTGACGCTGAGGGCGAACTCGATACTTATGTTGCCTCTTTGGCGGCGATTCCGTGTTTCGGTGACGATATTCATCGGAGCTCCTTTATCAAAAGAAAAGTTTGACGCGATACAAGCCGCCCGAGCCGGCGCCTTTTTTGTCGGAATAGAGAACGGGGCTGTTGCTCAAATACACACCACAGCAAGGCTTTACATTGGAAGTGTCGCAGGAGTCTTCGGTGATCAGGAAGAGTCCAAAACCGACGACAAGACCGCTAGCTAGGCCATTATTGACGGGGACGACCATCATCCGCCGGCCGTTGCCAAAGTAAGTTGCCTGGGTCATGGAGTACGGATCGGTATCCTGTTGGTACCTCATTGTCATCGCAGGCTGGACGTGTTTGTTGCCACCCACGTGCTGGACCGGACTGCCGATAACGAGGGGAGTGGCTAAATGGTAACCGCCGTTCACGATGGCGTCGTAAAGGCCCGACTGGCCGCTGCCTTGGCCGACGTCGATATAACCGCGGTCGCTGCCACCGCCGCCCGGGAGAAAAGTTCTATCGCCGGCGCAGCGCTTGGGAGGTTGCCGTAGGCCATCAGGCGCCCATTTCAGGGTATATTCCTCACCGATTGAATAGCCGAAGTTTGGATCCGTAGGATTTTGCGCGTCGGGGGAGAAGGGGGCCATCCCGGGTCCAAGTTGATTTTCCAGACCTTGGCCGGCGATGGCGGTCGCATCCACTGTCCTCGTGGAATCGGTTCCCGGCAAAATACGTAGAAAATAAATAGGGATATTCGCCGTGGCGACTACCCGCACGAATCTGTAGTTCGCCGCCGTTAAGGGATTGGCAAACCAGGGGCCGACAGGCAGTTGCGCGAATTGAACCGCCCCGAGCGTGACGTTCGACGTATCAAAGTTCCAGCGGTTGCGCGTGGCCGTGGTTCCGGGACCAACCAGGGCCTTGTTGTAGGCATCCGTTATGCCCGCGGACGTACCATCGAGCTCGAAGGCGGCGGCGATAGCGGCGGCGTCGGCATACTGCTGCAGTTCGGTTTTGGTGACGTAGATTCGCCCCAAATCGACCGAAATGCCGGTTCCGGCAATTATGGCCGGGAGCAAAATAGCGACTGTGATCAGACTGAATCCGCGCTGAGTGTTGGGTGCGATTTTCACAGTGATTCTCCAATACGAATGGTTTGGACAGTGCTATTGCATTGTACTGGTACTATCGTCCCGATGATCCGGCGACTTTAGGTTGCGTGGATGGTTTTTTGCCTTAGAGATGGCTCCAGGGTCTTGACTAAGGTTGATGAACCGGTAGCCGCGCGTGCGGTACACTAGCTAGAGAAGGAGTTTTCATTGGCAAACGAACTGGTTAACGACAGCGATCTTTACAAGGCAGAGTATATTGGCAGCGGAACGTTTCTGATCAAGAAGCCGAAGCGGAGCGCGAAGAAGCGCCGCCAGTCGAAATTGAAGGGCTTGAAGCGCGGGATGCGGAAGTAGTCCGGCTTTTCCCCTGTGAAAATCAAGAAGCTGAAACTTCATCCCATCGCTGTGGCCGATGGGCCGTTGCGGTCGTCCTATGGTCTGCATGCTCCGTATGCGCTGCGGACCATTGTCGAGGTTGAGACCACCGACGGCATTACGGGCATCAGCGAGACTTACGGAGGAGACGGGCCGGTGGCGGCACTGGAAAGCGTCCGGTCCCGCGTGGAGGGGATGGACCCGTTTCAATTGATGGGATTCCGGCAGTATATTGAGTCGCAAGCGGCGCTGGCGGCGAAGGAATCCGAAGGCGGGCGATCGCAAACCTGGCTGGTGCCGGGGGAGAATCCGCTGGACACGCATTCGCGTACATTCGCGGCAATTGAAGTAGCTTGCCTGGATGCGATTGGGAAAGCGCTGGGGCGTCCGTTGTGCGATCTGGTGGGAGGCAAATGCCGGGATCGGGTGCCGTTTTCGGCGTATCTCTTCTATAAGCACGGCGGGGGCGGCGGCATGGGCGCCGACGCTCGCGAGGACGAGTACGGCGAGATTCTGACGCCGGACGCCGTTGTCCGCTCCTGCAAGCAGATGATGGCCAAATATGGCTTTGCCGAAATCAAGTTAAAGGGCGGGGTTTTACCGCCGGATGAAGAAATTGCGGCGATCCAGGCACTGCGAGCGGAATTTGGGCCGAAGCATCCGCTGCGAATTGATCCCAACTGCGCCTGGAGCGTGGACACGTCGGTACACGTGGGAATGTCGTTGCGCGAGGAGTTGACGGACGGCGGGTATTTGGAAGACCCGTGCGCGACGATTGAGGGCATGGCGGAAGTACGGCGGCGATTGCTGGCTGAGGGTATCGACACGCCGCTTGCGTCCAACGTGGCCACCACCTGTTTTGCGCATGTCCCGGTGGCGAAGCAGACCGATGGGGTTCAAGTGATTCTGAGCGACCCGCATTATTGGGGTGGCATACGGGCGCAGCAGAAGCTGTCGGATTTGTGCGAAGTACTGGGCCTGGGCATGTCGATGCACTCGAATAATCATCTGGGTGTGAGCATGATGACGATGGCGCACGCGGCGGCGGTTTGTCCGGCGCTGACGTATGCCTGCGACACGCACTATCCGTGGCAGACCGAGATTGACGAAGTGGTGGTTGGCGGGCGGGTGAAATTTGAAAACGGTTGCGTGGTGATTCCGGACAAGCCGGGGCTGGGCGTGGAACTGGATTATGATCAACTCGCCCGCGGCGAGGAACGCTATCGCAATCTGCCGTTCCGCAAGCGTGACGATGAAGCCGAGATGGGCAAGCATGTCGACCCGAACTGGAAACGCATTCTTCCCCGATGGTAAAGGACTAATATGCTCGATCCGAAAAAAGCATTTCACGGTGTGTTTGGGTTTCCCATAACGCCGTTTCAGAACGATCTCTCGCTGGATTTGGCCGGCTTGGAGCGCAACTGCGATTGGATGGCGGGATTTCCGTTCTGTTCGCAAGTGATTGCGGGCGGGACGGGCGAAGTCTATTCGATGACGCCGGAGGAATCGATTGAGTGCGTGCGGGTGTCGGTGAAAGCCATCAACGGGCGCATGCCGGTGGTGGCGGGCGTGGCTTACAACACCACCATGGCCTGCCAGATGGCGAGGGGAATGGAGAAGGCGGGCGCTGAGGCGCTGCTGGTGATGCCGCCTTATTACATCAACGCACCCGAAGAGGGCCTTTTTCAGTATTTTGAAGCGATCGCGAATAGCTGCGGACTGCCGTTGTCCTTTTATACACGAGACTGGGCGGCGTTCTCGCCGTCGCAAGTGCAG
>CAMDKT010000290.1 GCA_945900935.1 Candidatus Sulfopaludibacter sp. SbA3
CGCTGAGGGATTGTAAATTCATTCCTAATTTGGGGGACGTATAGGAATTGTAATTCATGGGGTGGAGGAAAGGGAGTTCGGGGGTTTGAAGATTGGAGTGCCGCTGACGCAATTCGGGGTGCGGTGCCGCCGATGGTGGAGGCGGTGACAGCACGGCGGCGGCCTCCGCAATACTCGAGTCCAGGAGTCACGGAAGGAGATTTCCCGCCACCCGCATTTCCCCGCCTTGCCGACTCAATATTAAGCACTGGCAATCGCGCGCGCGTCGGCCTGCCTTCTACACGCGGTTGAGAATAGAATGGTAAGGTTAGGAAGCAAGGAGGCCTTCAATGCCCATAACAATCCATCCCGATCTCGAAGCGAAACTCCGGGCCCGGGCCGACGCCGCCGAGGAACTGGAATGCCTCGCCATGGAAGGAGTGAATTCGGGCGGCGCCATCGCTATCGGACCCGCCTATTGGACGGAAAAGCACCGCAATCTCGATGAGCGCCTGAAGTCGGCCAACACGCGGTGAGCAGTTACGCTGTCCGCCCGAAGGCGGACGAGGATCTCGACGGTCAGGCCTTCTACTACGCCGCCAACGCAAGTCCTGAGCTCGGCCATCGCTTTTTGGTCGCCGCCCACCACACCTTCTCTCTCCTCGCGTCGCAACCAGGTATAGGTTGGCCCTTCAAGTTGAAACGGTCTGAGATCGAATTTCTAAGGGTATTCCCTGTCGCTGGATTCGAAAGCATTCTGATCGTCTACGTGCCCCTTCCTGGCGGTGTGGACAGTCTTCGTGTGATCCACGGCTCGCGGAACATCCAGGCGCTCTTCCCCCGTGAAAAGCCGAATTGAAATTGGCCCCGGCCTCCTCGCCGCGGCGAATTCCCCGGTGCCGAGCGGGTCTTCGGCCAGCCCCAGGCGATACCAGTCCCACCGCCGAGCCCCACTGCGAGAGAAAAGTGCCCACACGAACGCCTACAGCGTCCTAAGAAAGGCAACGAGCGCAGAGCGGTCGTCCAACGTTAGCTTAAGGCCAAACTCGTGGCCGGGGACGATTCGGGTACGGCCATCGGGACCGGCATAAGCGGTGGGGGCGTAGCCTTCCAAAACTCTGCGGGGATCAAACCAGTCTTCGAGCGTCGCAACGGAACCATGATGTTCGAGCGGCCCCCGGTACCAGAGGCCCTTGAGAGAGGGCACCTTGTAGTAACCGGTACCTTTGCGGGTCAGGAGGGCGTAGCGAGGGTCGGTGCCGACGCGCGCGGAGGAGATGTCGAAACGGGCACGGTGGCCGGCGGGCGGTTCGAAACCTTCGACCGGGATCAGTTTGTTGTTGGTATACAGCGGCGGGGTGTGGCAGGTGGCGCAGCCCTCGCGGTTGAAGATCGATTTGCCGCGGGCGGCGGCGCGGTGGAAGCGGTTGGGGTTGGGCGGCGGCTGGAGGGAATAGATGTAAAGGGAGAGCGCGTAGAGTTGCTCATCGCTGTAACGGGAGCCAGCGCGGGGCGGGTCCGCCGGGGGGGCATCGCCATACCGCGCCAGTCCGATGAGGTCTTGGACGAGCGTGGAATAGCGCATCAGGTCTCCGATGCTTTGGTGGCGGACCAGACCGGTGTGGTCCAAGAAGCGGCGGTCGCGGACGCCGATGATGTCGGGGATTTGCGGCGGCAGCATCATGCTGGTGTGGCTTCGCGCGGTGACACCGGCAGGGATGGCTTCTCCGGCGGCGATCAGCTCATCGAGTGACATGGTTTGGGCGCGGCGGTTCGGGTCGTCCGGCAGGCCGGGCACCTCGAATTGTTTGGCGAAAGCGCGGACCCGTTTGAGCAACTCGGCGGGCGGAGCCAGCTTCGCCGCCCGGCGCAGCATCCACGCGCCTTGGCGGTCGCCGGGATTATTGCCTTGGGCCCCGGGGATGACCGAGCCGTCCGGCATAACGCGGGAATGGCATGTGCCGCAGCCCATGGAGCCGAGCTCGACCTCGCCCTTGCGGCGGATCACCCACCGGGCGAACGGAATGGTACCGTCTTTGGCCACCGGCATTCCGGTTTTTTGGTAGAAGTCGACGTCCCTGACCTCGGAAGCGCCGAAAAACACCGGCCCAAAAGCAACGGGCGAGTTGAACACCAGTTCGCCGGCCGTGATCCATTCGCTTTGCGTTTTCAGGCGGCTCGGCTCGAAGGCGATGCGCGGCTCCTGCTGTTTGAGCCACTCCATGTAGCCGGGCGGTTCGTGATTCGGATGGTAGACGGCGTAGTTCTTGTAAATGGTCCTGACCGGTATCTGATAGTAGGCTTTTTCGGTGATGTGGACCGGCGAATAGCTCGGCTTTGCGAGCGGAACTTCGAGGGCGGCGACAGCGGCTTCCGTCCAGGTTCGCGGGATTTCGGCGGCGGTCGCGGCGGCTGGAAGGAGATATGCAACTGTGATCGTGTAGACGGTTCTTCTCATAGCAAGACCAAGTGGCATGATAACGGACTTTGGCGTAGCGGTCACTGCGGCGGGAATCCGGAGGGTGCGCGGGAGGGATTCATCGTTTAGAGAGGCGTAAGGAAATAACATTTACAGCTTGCATTTGTCGGGGGGGGCCGATAACACATACCTGAACTCTTTGGACGACAAGGTGCTGGTAACCCAATGGGGCCACGGATGTAAAGGTTATTTATTTGCGCTGCCTAAACGTCTTCGGGAATCAGGATCGCGAAACCTTCAAGCACCGCAACACCGGCAAGAGCCCGGTCGGCAGTCACGAAAAAATCGATACCGCTCTTCGCTCGCCACCGGATCGCGGAGGCAAGTTGCAGGGCGTCGAGCGTCCGAAGCCGATTCTGCTGCGCATGGCGAGTCAGCAGTTCCTGGGCTTGGTCATAATCTTCCTGCACTACTCCATGCGCGATGAACTGCCGGGATTTGTGGCACTCGGCGACAGCACTGAGAGGATTTGCCGGCGTCTTCCGCGGTAATCGCCCCAGTGCGCACCTTGATGGCCGCGACCGACGTGAGTTCCACCAGCGCCAGACCCGATGTGAAAATGCGGTTTCCACGAGTCGTAAAAATCTCGTTAACCGTTCGCGATCCCCGCTCAAAGTGGAACCGTTTGGCCAACGCGCTCGAGTCAAAGAAGTACTGCACCGCTTAGTGCTCGCCGCGTTCCTGAATGATCAGGTCGGCCCACGAACTCGTATCGTGTTTCAACAATTCTTGAATTTCGGCCGCCGTTGGCGCCACCCCTCCCCGCTTGGCATCATCGGCCTGGCATTTGGCTAGGAACTCATGATCCATGTCCACATCGTGCGGCTCGATGGCAAGCGTGACGCGTTCCCCATCATAGAGCGGTATCTCCTCAACCGGCCGCAAAACGCCGTTTTCGAAAACTGCTTCCACCTGAATCGTCGTCTTCGTGATCGTGCGAATCGTCATGCTTTCATTCTAAGCAAATCCTCCGTCAACCCCCATTTTCGAGCCAAACTCCCACCGTCATCTTGGCCGTTCACATGCCACCCCTATTTATTTTTCGGCCAACAACCCGTTATTTAAGAATAACTTGCGGGAAATCCAGAAAAGCTCCATTTTACAGTTACCGGATTTGCGCCCCCTACCATGGGAACGCAATGAAACAATCCGCGCTCATCCGCCGCCTGGCCCGCGCCACCGGCGTTACAACCGCCGCCGCCGCCGATCAATTCGATCATCTCGTAGCGCAAATCGTCGGCCGCTTGCGCCGCGGCCAGGCAGCCAAAATTCCGGGCCTGGGAGCCTTCCCGCCCGGCGATCGAAGGCATTTCGATTTCGCTAAACCCGCGAAAGCCAGCAAGGTTCCGCAGTGACCCGCGCCACGATGGACGAACTGGCCCGCATCCTGCGCCAGTGCCTGAACGAAGGCCGCCGCGTCGAAATTGACGGCCTTGGTACCTTCCGCGCCGCCGGAGGAGAGTTCCAATTCGTAGCAAATACGCGCCGGCGCGTCTTCCTCGCCTACGCCGCCGAAGACGCCGCCAAAGTCGACATCCTTTACGACGCGCTCGTTGTAAAAGGCTTCGAACCGTGGATGGATCGGCGCAAACTGCTGCCCGGCCAAAACTGGCCCCGCGCCATCGAACGCGCCATCCGCAACTCGGATTTCTTCGTGCCCTGCTTTTCCAACCTCTCCGGCGAGAAGCGCGGGCGGTTTCACGCCGAACTGCGTTACGCGCTCGATTGCGCCCTGAACCAGCCGCTCGACGGGGTCTACATCGTACCCGTGCGTCTGGAAGAGTGCTCCGTCCCGCGACAGATTCAGGATCAGATCCAGTACGTCGATCTCTTCCCGGACTTCGATGCCGGCTTCAACCGCATTACCGAATCGATGCTCCGGCACCGGCCCGGCTGATCAGAGCTTTTTCTTGATCAACGCCGCGTTCTTCGCGTCGGGCGCCAACTCCAGGTACTTGGCATACGCCTCCTTGGCGCCCTTTCCCTCTTTGCGTTTCTCCAGCGATTCGCCCAGCCGCAACCACGCCTCGGCATAACCGGGATTCCATTTCGTGGCCTCCTGGTACCGCAGGCTCGCCGCTTTGTGATTGCCCTTCTTCGCGTAAAAATTGCCAGTGCGTACTTCCTTTTCCGCCTGCAGCGGGTTAAAGGTGTACTCCTTGGCTTCCACCAATGTCGCGTCTTCCTCCGGAGGCTCCTGCGTCACCGGGGGCGGCTGCTGCGAGAGCAGCGTCAATGCGAAGAAAAGGCAAATCCAGCGTGCCACAATTACAATTATAGCGCCGACACGCGTTTATGGACCTGAAAGACAAAGTTGCGCAGCTCCCGCTCCTCCCCGGCGTGTATCTCTACAAGAACGGCCACGGGGAGGTGATCTACGTCGGCAAAGCCAAAGTTCTCCGCGCGCGCGTCCGGAATTATTTCTCTGAAGAGAGCCTCTCCAACGCCAAGACCGGTACCCTCATCAGCGAAGCCCGCGACCTCGACTACATCGTTGTCGACAACGAAAAGGAGGCGCTCGCCCTTGAAAATTCGCTGATCAAACAGTACAAACCGCGCTTCAACATCCTGCTCCGCGACGACAAAACCTACCCGTATATCAAGGTGACGTCCGAAAAGTTTCCGCGCGTTTTCGTCACCCGCCGGCTCCGCAAAGACGGCGGTGTTTACTACGGCCCCTACTTCCCCGGCAACCTCGCCTACCGCCTCGTCGATTTCATCCACCGCCACTTCAAGATTCCCTCCTGCAAAGTCGACCTCACCAAACTCCACCCCAACCCGTGCCTGCAGTATCACATCCACCGCTGCCTGGGCCCCTGCGCCGCCGGGCTGACAACGGACTTCGAATACGCGGCGGCCGTCAGCAACGTCCGTCTCTTCCTGGAAGGCCGTCTGAAAGACCTGTCGAAACAACTCCGCCGGCGCATGGAGGCGGCCTCCGAAGATCTCCGCTTCGAAGAAGCCGGATCGCTGCGCGACATCATCCAGACGGTGGACGAAATCGAAGACCGTCAAAAAATGGCCGCCGCCTCCGGCGAGGACGTCGACATCTACGCCTATTACGCCGAGCCGCCGCTGCTGGCCGTCAACCTCTTCCATCTGCGCAACGGCCGCATCGTCGACCGGCGCGAGTTCTACTGGGAAGACCAATTCGAATTCCAGCCATCGGAGTTCATGGCCGCGCTTATCAAACAGGTGTACCTCGACCAGACCTACATCCCCGCCATCATCCACGTCCCGGCAGACTTCGAAGACCGCGAAACTCTCGAAGAACTGCTGACGGAAAAGAAGGGTCGCAACGTTGAGATCCACACGCCCCAGCGCGGCCAGAAAAAGGCGCTCTACGACCTTGCCGAGACCAACGCCAAACACTGTTTCGACGCCCGTTTCCGCGTCCTGAAGCCGTCATCGAAGGCCATTATGAGCGCGTTTGAAGACGCGACTACCGTCCCGCTGAACCCGGCGAGAATTGAGTGCTTCGACATTTCGCACGTCCAGGGTACGGATACAGTCGCCAGCATGGTGGTGTGGGAAGACGGACGGATGAAGAAGGCGGACTACCGCAAGTTCATCATCAAAACCGTTGAGGGCAACGACGACTTCGCCTCCATGCGCGAAGTCGTCACGCGCCGTTACAGCCGCATCAAAGAGGAAGGCGGCAGGATGCCCGGTCTGGTGCTGATCGACGGCGGTCTCGGCCAGCTCCACGCCGCCGCCGCGGCCCTCGAGTCGATCGGCATAACGGACCAGCCGCTGGCCAGCATCGCCAAGCGGGAAGAGTGGATCTACGTTTACGGCATCGAAGACGAGCCCGTCATTCTCGACCGCTTCAACCCTGTTCTCCATCTGGTGCAAACGGTAAGAGACGAGGCCCACCGGTTCGCCGTGACCTTCCACCGCAACCGGCGCGACGCCAGCCGCCTCCGTAGCGAACTTCTGGAAGTGGAAGGCGTCGGCCCGAAGACCGTTGAAAAGCTGCTGAAGAATCTGGGCAGCGTGGAGAGAGTCCGCGCCGCGAGCGTTGCGGACTTAAGCCGCGAGGTCGGCCCCGTTGCTGCCCAACGGATTCGGCTGCATTTTGAGAAGGAGCCGCGGCAACTAACTTCCCTCATACAATTCCCGCAAAAACCGCCCCGTGTGTGAACCCTCTAACCCGGCAATTTCCTCGGGCGTCCCCGGCGATAACGTCGTCGCCGATTGCCCCCGCCGCAATAACGCTTGTTGTCTCGGGGGAAAACTGCGAACACTCGCCGATTTCGGGCCGCTGATCCCGGCATTGCGGCGGTACTTTTGCGCCATAATGATCTCATGGTGAAATCGGTTGAGGGAGTTTACCGCAACGGCAAGGTTGAACTGATAGAGCCGATCGCCGAGGCCGAGGGTTCACGCGTAATCGTGACGTGGGTTCAAATCGCCAGTTCAGTCGATCTTCGCGAAAGGGGAATCGATGAGTCTCAAGCAGCCGATTTGCGCCGGCGGCTGGCTACCTTCGCACTGGACTGGGATCGCCCGGAAATGAACGCTTACGATGACTTGCCACCGCGGTGACGTTGTGTTGGTGATGTTCCCGGACTCGAACTTGCGAACCACAAAGCGGCGGCCCGCCTTGGTTGTACAAGCGGACCAACTTGGGACGGATTTAGCCCAGCTGATCGTAGCCATGATCACGAGCAATCTGGATCGCGCTGGACACGCGAGCAGAGTAACTTTGCTAGCCGCGGGCGAGAATGCAAAGCGGTCTTGCCTACTGATGGATTCGGTGGTCATGACCGATAATCTCGCCACCGTCCACTACTCGGAGATCGACCGCGTCATCGGGCATTTGGCCGGAATAGCGGAAATCGACGAGGCGTTGCGCACGACTTTGGCCCTCTGAATATACGAGATTCAGAGTTCAAACATCTCCCGCAAAACCGCCCCGTATGGGAACCCTCTAACCCGGCAATCTCCTCCGGCGTCCGGCCCTAAATCAATCACCCAATCCGCCGCAGCTTCCGTCTATCGTCAAAAGGCAATCCGCCGAGTAGGCCCGGGGAGTTGCACCCCGAGCCTCTCACAGATCCGGACTTGAGCCTCTCGACTCATCCGGCTCGTGCCACCCATTGAAAGCTGCCGCCTTCCGTCGAAATCAGCCGGTT
>CAMDKT010000291.1 GCA_945900935.1 Candidatus Sulfopaludibacter sp. SbA3
CCATCGGCAGAGACGGAAGTGAAGTCGTTCTTCCGCGCCACCGCCTTAATAATCGGACAGATGATTCGCGCCTGCGGCGCGGATGATGACGCCTGAACTCCCCTCCGGCCTGCTGTCCAGAAAACTACGTTTTCTGGTGATCGTTAACACCCTACGAGCCCGACTCGACCGAAGCGCACGCCGGACTACAAAAAGCGGAGGCGGTTCTCCGGGAAGTCGAACTGCGTCTGGCTGAAGGGCTGCGGACAAACAGCGAATCCCGCTGAAATGAGAAGACGATTTCGGTGTAAGTGTTTTTGGGGTAAGGATGAATTTGGCGCAGCCGGGGGCGCGCTTCCATCGTATGGAAGAGGTCGACGCTTGGAACCCGTCCAGGTCCACCACAACTTAGCTTCACGCCGCGGCGTGTAAGGGGACGTGTGGATTTAGCAGCGAACACAGTTCCGCAGTGCACGCCCGTTCGGGAAGCAGTCGTCTTTTTTCCGGGTGCTAACTCCATGAAGGCATGTGAAGTGGATCCGCCAGCGAGGGCGGCTAAGGTTCCAACGTTCCGTCGGATATGGTCAGGGATACCTTATACGACGAGCCATTAGCTGACACTTCCAGCCTGATGCTCCAACCCGCGTTACGATATTCGGCGGCAACTGCTTTCATACACTCCGCGAACTCCCGTTCAAACTCATTCAGGGGGCCACGGTCAAGAGCCTCTATCTCGTTGTTGCAGGTCCACTGGTTCCAGTTGTCATTAGATCTGCTTGAAATCCAGGCTTCCAAACCTGTGGCGACTTCTTTCCTTAAGTTCGTTAATTCGTTTTCGAAGTGGATGCGCCTAATGCTCGATGGTGTCTGTGCATCGGCTTTGCGGGTAGCCATTGAAGACGTTTTACCCTTTCCCCTCGCCGCTTGCGTGCTTGTTGGAACCGCCGGACTCAAACATGCCCGCCACCCTCAAGCAGTCCTTGGTACTGCTCACGGCTCATGGGGCAATCGATCAGTTCGAGGAATTGAATTTTGGAGACGCGGGCCTGTCTGGCCATTTCCTTGAGCAAGCCATCCCCAAGGTCCTTCGTGCTGCCATGGCTTGTCTTTGTGCGAACTGTCGTCTTCTTTCCATCCGCCGTCCAAAAGATGAACCAATGGTGGTCGCCGTCGTCCTGCTGGAAGCCTTTTTTCTTTAGTGCGGCTTCAACATCCCGCTTTGCTCTAACTGGCAACCGGTACCTCTTCCATGACTGCGAGTAGCCGGTGTTTCAGTTCCAGCGCTTTGGGGGAGAGGTCCGCGTCTGGTGCCATCGCGTAATGCTTCCAGACCACCACAAGATCTTCGGCGACCTCATCGAGCAGGTCACTAACGGTGCCAGCAAAAGCATCCAACCCAAGACTAGGTTCTTCGATGCTGACAAATTGCGGATTGTCATCGTTCAGACGTGGTTGCAGGCGCACGGCCTCCTTGAATCGCAACCGCAGGCCTTCGTGCTCCACTTCGTTCACTTCCAGCGGGGAAAGATCCAGCGCGCCAATCGATTCCAGATCGAACATGTTCTTTATCTCACCATTCTCGTCGCGGGAAACTCTGCCAGTGACTTGAATCGTCGACCTGCGGTTCTCAAGGAGAAGATCCTCCATCGCGTCCTGGTAGGTTACCTTGAGTTGCCGGTTCGACCCTTTTGGCAGAATCGTAATCTGGCGGTCTGCAAAGTTAATCTCGATCAACTCGCCATTGACAGTCTCGCGATCCGGCTCGGCTTCAGTTGGGGTGTACATCTTGCGCACCAGGCGTTGCCAGTTGTCGTCCATCCGGACGGTTGTGCCATTCCGCGAGAGGTCGAGTCTCCAGCCGCTTCCAGGCTTTGGGGCCAACTGCTGAAACGCATCCACTACGCGCTTTCGGATGGCTGTGTCTGGAAGATAGCCAGCCACCTTGTCCCTCTGCTGTGACTGCAGCGCACCAGCGACGCCCTCAAAGGTAGCGAGCACATCGTTCACCTGGTCTATGGTCGCCATCTGAGGCTGAACCGATTCAACGAACGCCGGAAGGAGGTAGCTCCCCGGCTGAGGGACCTCACACTTCAACTGGTAACGCTGCTCGATTTCGGACGGAATGCGCGCCCGGCTCTTGATGTCTTTTTGCTCTTTGGCCAAAGCGATCAGCCAGATTGCCCGCTGAGCCCCCTCCAACGTTTGAATCAGCACCGACGCCGGTACGGCAGGTCTGGCATCGGCAGCCCGCGAAAAGCGGAACTGCAAGCGCCGTCCCTGGTCATCTGCTTCCGGCATCCCTTATGGACACTCCCTCTTCATCTTAATCTCAAATCGCCCTCGAGCTGGCGGCAGCCCGGCATTTTTTCGTTTACGCCCGGACTGTAATGGGCCCCAATTCTTGGACAAAAATGGACCCGCGTTTTAGATGGAGGCTCCGCCCCCAAACCCCCGGGATTTACCGCTTTTGCCTTCCGGAATAGATGCTTTCCCAACTACTCGATCTGGTGCCTGTCATAAAAACGATGCGCTTGCCATGAAGTAGGGGCAACGCAGGGATGCGACCCGAGCGCCGATGCAAGTCCGGAATGGATGGCGGCCTCACCGCCGCCACCTTGTTCAGCCCGCCACACCATCCAAGAACGGACGTTTTTTGTCCAACCGATGGGGTCCACCTCAAATCTCGACCCGCTGATTCAACGCGCCCGCGATCCTGCGGAACATTGCCAGGGAGTGGCCTTCATAATCGGCATCCTCAAGGCGGCAGATGACCGATGCAGTGGTGTCGATGAGCCAGGCAAGTCCGGTGGTGAAGCCTCCCAGGGTGACGCGCAGTTCGCAGATCCCATCGCGCAGGCAGTTCCACCAAATCCCCTCACATCAAGCGGCATCTCGAATCGTGATGTCGAGTTGTTTGCCGATCGCGTGCAACGCCGCCTCAATCTGATCCAGCCGCGATTGATGTTTAGGATCAAACAGCCGGTCGACATTCATGCGTGGGATTCCCAAGCGGCGCGCCAGTTCGGCCTTGCGCATTCCCGATGCGACGAAAGCCCGGTAGAGCTCGGCTTTGGCTGCAATCAGGCCGGGTAGCCGAACCATCCGATATTGGCGGCCGCGGCGTTTGCTTGGCCGTGGAAGCGGTTGTCCTTCGTGGATGTAGTGCGCGATGACCATGCCCAGCGCGTCCGCAGCCATGTCCTGCGCTTCCTGTTCGGTATCGCCCTGCGTGATGCCCCAATCAAAATCCGGAAATGTTACCACGTAGCCGCCGTTGGGGTCGGGCTCGAATCGTGCCTGGTACATGCGATCTCCGTTCTAAAGTTTTGAGATACCTAGTTGATTGAGGATTCCGCGCAGCGTACCCGTCTTGATTTCAACGGAGGGGTGACGCGGAATCTGAGAAACCCGGCCATGCAAGACGACCTTCGTATGGTTGGTCCCGCGTTCGAATGTGCAGCCCAACTTCGCCAGCTTCCGCTTGAGCTCGTTTGCTGTCACGATTGAAGTGTAATCTATGGTGATAACAATAACAAGCAGTTGGGAGCGCGCTTCCATGGCATGGAAGAGGGCGGGAGTTCGAACCTCCCCAGGTCCACCAAAACCTTTCAAACATTTTCTTGTTCTCAGGGCGCGTCAGTTTTTCCGAACGTTACTGCCGATGTTGGGCAACACCGATGCGCGGTGGCGGAAGTATTTGTTTTTTTGGCCGCGCCTTGCGCCGCCTGACCGGGCGGCACTGCATTCAAACGATTGCCGGTAACCCGGCGCTATCGAATCCTCGGCATTCAAACCCGTTAGGCCGATTGGGATAGCCAAGCTGGTTTGAAATGATCCTGGTCTTGCCGATCATCTGATCGTCACATTCGTGGGTGTGACCGTAGACCCAGAGAGCAGGCTGATGCTGTTCGATGACCGGTATCATGTCCAGGGAATTGAAGGCGGGCATTAGCGGGCTATTGCCATGCTGCGTGTTGGCCTTGATCGCAGGCGCGTGGTGCGAAATGACAACGCGCGGCCCGCTTACCTCTTTGGCAAACCAATCGAGAAGGCCGCGAACAAACCGATCATGGAATGCGATGGTATCGAAAGGCTTCAACGGCGCGCCTCCGGGGCTCATTATTAAACGGAAATCATTCATTTCCCGCCGGGCCGTCTCCATTGCCAGCGGGTTGGCGCTGTTGAAATTCGTCCACATGGTTCCGCCGAAGAAATTTACTCCGTTGAGGGAAATGGCTTCGTCCAGCAAGAAAATTACGTTCGGGTGATTTTCTGCCAGCCAGCGTTGGAAGGCTGCATTTTCTTGATCGATGGGCTTGCGGGTGTAGTATTCGTGATTGCCCGCGACGTAGAGTACGGGCTTCTGCCAACGGCGCAGAAATTTGCTGAGCGGATTGTAGTCTTTGAATGAGACGATATCGCCAGCCAAGATCAATATGTCGCCATCGATTTCGGCGGGCGGCGTCCAGCCATGAGCGAACTCGAGGTGGATATCGCTGTAGGTTAGAATCTTCACTCTATTGAATCTCGTCGCTTGCGGCGAGTTGACTAGAGCCGGATAACGCGCTAGTGCTTTTTAATCGGGCTGATGATGATGTGGGCGTTACGGCCTTCCATGCGGGGCTGGCCGTCCATTTGCCCGAAAGCGGCAATGTCGGCGGCGAAGCGCTGGAGGAGTTTCTGGCCTAAATCCGTGTGGGCGATCTCGCGACCGCGGAACTGCACCACCGCTTTTACCCGATTGCCTTCCTGGAGGAAGCGAATGGCGTGGTTCTTCTTGAAGTCGTAATCATGGTCGTCGGTGTTGGGGCGGAACTTAAGCTCCTTCACCAGAATGATGTGCTGCTTCTTGCGGGCGTCGTGCTGCTTCTTCTTTACTTCGTACTGCCACTGGCCATAATCCATGGCTTTGGCAACCGGCGGTTCCGCTGTGGGCGCGATGCAAATGAGATCGAGGCCGAGCTCCTTTGCCTTGCGAATGGCCAGCTCCGTCTTCATTACTTCGACGGTGCCATCGGGAAATACAGCTCTTACTTCCCTGGCACGAATGGTTTCGTTGACGTTTTCTCGAACGCGTCGCGGTGTTCGGGGGGCAAAAGTTCTGTTTGGATACATTCAGCTCGTTCCCACTAGTGTAGTCGGAGTTGAGACACAAGTCCAACGGTTTGTGGTTGTTACAAATCGCGATGCCCCGCCGCCTGATTTTTCGCGATAATATGAGTGGAAGACCGGGTGGCTGGTAGCGGGTAAACCATGAAGAAGAACGTTTTTTTACTTTTCCTGATCGTGGCGTCGGTTCCGGCGGCATGGTGCCAGAAGAAGCGGGTGGCGGTTTTTGATTTCGAGTACGGAACCGTGCAGGGGGGCGTTTCGGCGATTTTCGGCCAGAACGTCGATATCGGTAAAGGGATTGCGGATTTGCTGGTGGACCGTCTGGTTCGCGACGGCACGTATTCAGTGATTGAGCGGAAAGCGCTTCAGAAACTGCTGGCGGAACAGAACTTTTCCAACAGTGATCGCGCCGATAGTAATTCGGCGGCGAAGATTGGGAAGATGCTGGGAGTGGATGCGATTATCATTGGCAGTATTACGCAATTTGGCCGCGATGATAGGAGCGTGGGCGCGGGCGGAGGAGTGATGCGCAGCGTGGGCGCGAAGTATGGATTGGGAAATGTCGGTGTGAAGAATTCCAAGGCGGTGGTGGGGATTTCGGCGCGAACGGTGCTAGTGGAAACCGGGGAAATTCTTTCGGTGGCAAGCGGAAAGGGCGAGTCCAAACGAAGCGGGACGACGTTGTTCGGCGCCGGCGCGGGATCGCGGACAGCGGCGGGCGGCGGGGTGGATATGGCTTCGACAAATTTCTCGGATACCATTATTGGCGAGGCGACCGCGGCGGCAGTGAGCGCGTTGCGCAGTGAGCTGGTGGCGGGCGCGAGCAAATTGCCGGAGCGGTTGGTGGTGATAGAGGGGTTGATTGCGGACGTCAGCGGGAACACGCTGATCTTGAATGTCGGTACCCGAGCGGGCTTAAAAGTCGGGCAGAATTTACAAGTGGTACAAGGCGGACGTGAGATTCG
The DNA here is from genome assembly GCA_945900935.1 of Candidatus Sulfopaludibacter sp. SbA3. Classification (GTDB taxonomy): domain Bacteria; phylum Acidobacteriota; class Terriglobia; order Bryobacterales; family Bryobacteraceae. The sequence continues at coordinate 6,057 of CAMDKT010000291.1, forward strand.
CGATCCGGCGACAGGGAAAGTCTTGCGGCGCGTCGGGACTTCTATCGGGATGGTGACGATTACCGAAGCCGATGAGCAATCGAGCTCCGGCAACTACAACGGATCGGTGCAGCCGAAGGTTGGCGACCAGGTCAAGTCGCAGCCGAAGTAAGGAAGGCGGATATGAATCTCGAGCCGGGGATGCAGGTGGGCGATTACCAGATCATTCGCGAATTGGGCGCGGGCGGGATGGGCAAAGTGTTTCAGGTGCGGAATGTGATTTCCGGCCGGATTGAAGCGATGAAAGTGCTGCTGCCGGATCTGGTTGGCGATCCGGGACTGGCTGACCGGTTTCTGCGGGAGATCAAAGTGCAGGCGGCGCTGGACCACCCAAACATTGCCGGACTGCGCACGGCGATGCGGGACGGCAATCAGTTTTTGATGGTGATGGAGTTTGTGGACGGTCGCACGGCGGGGCAGTATTTGGACCAGGGGCCCGTACCGGTGGAGAACGCTGTGGGGCTGTGCATGGAGGTTCTGGGGGCGCTGGACTATGCGCACGCGCGGGGGATTGTGCACCGCGATATTAAGCCGGCGAACATCATGGTCACGACGCAGGGTCAGGTAAAGCTGATGGACTTCGGCATAGCGCGGGTGATGAACGATCCGAGCCTGACGCAAACGCATCAGACGACGGGCTCGCTGTACTATATGTCGCCGGAGCAGATCAACGGAGCACAGTTGGACGGGCGTTCGGACCTGTATTCGCTGGCGATTTCGTTGTATGAAATGGTGACGGGACGGCGTCCGTTTGAGGGCGAGAACACGTTTGCGATTATGGCGGCGCATATGCAGCAGGCGCCGGTGCCGCCGGTGCAGCACGATCCGCGAGTGCCGGCGGCGTTGAGTGACGTCATTTTGAGGGGCATGGAGAAGGACCCGAATGCGCGATTCCAGAACGCGGCGGATTTCCGGGCGGCGCTGGGGCGAGTGTTGCAGGCACCGGCGGCGGCGGCTCCTGTTGCAGTTCCCGGCCCGATTGTGGTGAAGCAGGGCAAGCCGGCGCGGTCGATGTATATGCTGGTTGGGTCCATGGCGACGGTGGCGGTATTGGCGGTGCTGGTAACGCAGGCGCCGAAGTTTTTGCGAACGAATGCGCAGCAGCCCGTGACTCCGCCAGTGGTGGAACCGGCGGTGACGCCGGAACCTGCGCCCTTCGTTCCGGATCCGCAACCACCGGCAGCTGCGCAGCCAGCGGCCCAGCAGCCCGTGACTCCGCCTGCCGCGGGGACGGTGCGGGTTCCGGCGAACACGACGTCCGCGATCCAGCAGCCGGTCGTACAGCAACCGGTCATTCAACAACGGCCCGCCGATCCACCGGCCGCCGCGCCGCCCGTCGTCCCGGTGGCCAAACCGGTTCCAGCCGCGCCCGCGGTCGACCGAACGGCGCTCGACGAGCAGCGGCGGCGAATCATCCAGATGGCCCAGCGAATCGTGACCGCGAAAGGGACGCTGCAATCGCTGCGGGAAAGCATGGCTCAGCAGGGGCTGCGGCC
>CAMDKT010000292.1 GCA_945900935.1 Candidatus Sulfopaludibacter sp. SbA3
ATTCGGCTCTAACCGGGTCAACGCCGCCAACTGGACCACCGCCAACTTCGGCTGCCCCGACTGCAAAAACGCCTCCGCCAGCATCCGCCTGCCTTGCGGATCGGAAGGCTTCATCGCCACCGCCCGCTGCAACGGGACCACAGCCTTGGCAGCCTGCCCCAGACGCATCAACGACGTCCCCAGCAAGGCATGAGCCGGAAATGCCTGCGGCATCGCCCCTGCCGCCGCGGACAACGGCACAACGGCCTCTTTATCCCGTCCCGCCATATGCAGTGCGATTCCCAGGTTCAGCTTCCAGCCCGGATTCCCCGGCGCCTGTTTCACCAACTGCTCATAAACGCCAACCGCTCCGGCGAAGTCCCCCACCGACATGCGCCGCTGCCCCTCTTCGGCCAACTGTCCCCAGCAGGCCACGGCCATAAAGAAAACGGGCGCCTGCGTGAACAGGCGCCCGATTGTGTTAGTGAGTAGCAACACTTCCAGTTTAGAACTGGAAGCGCAGACCGAAACGGAGTTGCCGTTCGCCGCCCGCCGACGTGATGATGCCGAAGTTGCCGCCATCCACGTTGTTGCCGGGCCCGCCGAAGCGCGGCGTGTTCGTCAGATTCGCCGCTTCCGCGCGGAACTGCACGTTCATCGATTCGGTAATGTTGACCGTCTTGATCATGTTGAAATCAACACCCGCAACGCCAGGGACGCGGAATCGATTCCGGCCTGTGTTGCCGAAGCGCGGCGCCGATCCCGGAGGGGTCGGGCTGGCAAACGCTGAAGCCGCGAAGTACGGCGTATCGCTGCCCTTCCCATACAGGTAGGTGAAGTTGCCGACCTGATCCGCCGTCTGCGTGTTGCCCGGTGCCTGAAGGCGAGTCCCATCGGCGAACATCGTGAACGGCGTGCCAGAGAAGGCCGAGTAGATTCCGCCTGCCTGCCAGCCGCCAATGATGCCATTGGCCACCTTGTTCGCCGAGTTGCCGAACTTCTTGCCTTTGCCGAAAGGCAAGCCGTACAGCCAGCCCATCTGGAGCACATGCGGACGGTCATAGCCCGCCACCGCACGGTTCCGGCCGATCACCGGTCCCCAGTTCCAGCCTACGCCGGCCCAGCCATCTTCGTCGGTCATGTTGATGGCCTTGGCCCACGTGTAGGCACCCTGTATGAACAGGTCCTTCGTCGGGTTGCCGCGAATGCTTGTCTGCAAACCGTGGTAGTTCGAGCTCAGCCAGCCGTCCCACATCTTCAGGTCGCGGTTGCGCCCGAATTGCGCGAACAGCGGACGACCGTTGTTGCCGGCGCCCGGCGCCGCCGCGTTGATGTCGCGGTCCGCCAACTGGTGGGTCGTCTGCGTGCCGACATAGGCCACCGATGCGGTCAGGTTGTTCGCCAGCCGGCGCTCAATCGTGAAGTTCCACGACTGGATGTAGCCCCGGTTAATTTTGCCCCACGGGCTGCGCATATCAATGCCGCCCGGAAGCGGGATGACCCCCGTCGACAGGTCCGGCACCGGAATGTTCGGGATACCGGAGGACAGCGTGCCGAAGTTCTCGAACCCGGTGTTCTGCTGGAACGTATTCGCGATCGTCAGCGGGTAGAAACCGCGCAACGGACGCGAGAACGGCAGCGGATCAACCGTAATGCCATAGCCGCTGCGGATCACCGTCTTGTCGGTCACGCGCAATGCGAGACCCAAGCGCGGCAATACAAACAGCGGTTGCACCGACAAGCCAGGGTTGGTCGGAATCGGACCGCGGCCACCCAGCACAATGCGCTGCGTATTCACGTCCAAAAACTCGAGTCCCTTTCCGCCGCCGCGCGTCATCAGCGGGAAACGCTCAATACGGACGCCGAAATTAATGGTCAGGTTGCGGTTGACCTGCCAGCGGTCACGGGCATACACCCCGTACTGCCATTCGCGCCCCGTCAACAACTCATACTGCAAGCTCTTGCCCATTTCGTTCGGCAAGCCGAGCAGGAACTGCGCGAACCCGTTCGCCTGCAACGGGGCCACGCCGCCGTTCAGTGCCGTCACGCCGCCGCCGAAGTTGAACCGGCCGCGCGGGTTGTCATTTTCCGGCTGCCAATGGTTCAACTGGTGATGCACCATGTCGAAGCCCATCCGGATTTCGTGCTTGGATTTGATAATCGACAGGTTTGACGTGAAGGTGTAGCTGCGTTCATCCCGGAACAGCGGCATCCAGCCCTGGCCCAAGCCGTAGGAACTCATGCCGGCGATGTTGAACACCGGCAGCCCGCTCTGGCGAATGTCGGGTCCATTGGTGCCGGGAATCCCGAAGGTGTCCGAGCCCCAGTTCTTGCCGTAGTCAACGCCCTGCACCGTCTGATCCATGTTGGTCAGGCCAAAGGTGGCGTCAAGCAGCATGGTCGGCGAAATCGTGTAGTTCGTGCCGACCGTGCCCAGGTACTGTTTCGTGAAGCCCGTGCCAGGGTCGCCCCCCACGCCGGCGCCGCCAGCGGCGCCCAGACCGAAAACACCGCCCACGTCCGCGTCAAGCGCCGACATCTTGAAGAACATCGTGTGCTTCTCGCTGCGGTTCCAGTTGGCTTTCCAGTCGTAGTTGGTGCGGTCGAATTTGCCGGTCGCGGTCACAAAGTGGTTGTTGCCGATCGACCGGTTCGCCGCGATCACCTGGCCGGGTTCGTTATTCGGCGTCGGAACCAATTGCAGTATTTTCAGCGCCTGCGGGTTGAAACGCGCCGAAGGAACGCGGTTGCCGGCGAACGGCTGGCGGCCCGTTCCGTTCGGTGCGCCCGTCGCCGGGTCAAAGATCGTTCCCTGCCCGTTTGGCGCAATAAAATTCGAGAAATCGCCGGCTCGCATGGCGGCGTTGGGAATAGCGAAGAAGCCCTCCCCCCCCGTACTCTGCCGCGTCAATTCCACATGGCCAAAGTAGAACAGCTTGTTCTTCACAATCGCTCCGCCAGCTTTGCCGCCGAAAATATTCAGCTTGTAGATCGGCTTTGTGGCCGCTACCGGCATGAAGTACGGCCGCGACTTCAGGTCTTGGTTCTCGTGGAACAACCAGCCCGCGCCGTGGATCTTGTTCGTGCCACTGGCCGAGGCGACGGTCATCGACGCGCCGCCCGCCATGCCCTGCTCGGCATCGAACGAGGACGTCGTGATGCTGACGTTTTCCACCGTCTCCGCCGGAGCAACATACGCCACGTGGTGCGGCAGCCAGATGTTGATATTGATCGCGCCGTCCAGGCGCGTCACATTGTTGTTCGTCGCAGTGCCGTTCACAAACGTCCGCAACGCGCGGCCCGGCGTGTCGGTCGGTGAATTCTGGAATGTGGACGGCGTCGCGCCGGGGACCAGATTGATCAACGCCTGGTAGTTGCGGTACTGGTTCAACGGAAGTTCCTGCACCGTTTTGGCGGTGATTTCCGATTTTGTGTCGCTCCGGTCCGTCTGCAGTTGCACGGCCGAGGCTTCAATCGTGATCTGTTCCGTCACGGCGCCGACTTCCAGCTTGCCGTTGATTCGAACCGTGCTATTGGCCGTGATGGCCACGTTGCTGCGCGTCAACGTTTTGAATCCGTTGACCGCGACCTTCACCGAATAAGAACCCAGCGGAATGCTCGGAACCGAATAGTTTCCAGAAACGTCGGTGACGGTATCTCGGCTGAAGCCCGTGGCCTTCTCCGTGACCGTAACCTTCGCATTGGGAACAACGGCACCAGTTGCGTCTTCGACGGTTCCCAAAATCGTGCCGTACAAAACCTGCGCCGCCGCCGGAATCGCGTAGATCCCGAGAAGCGTCGCAAAAACCAGCGTGGCCAAACGGCCCTGCCAGTGCCTGACATTTGCAATTCCCATGAACAAGCCCCTTGAAGTTAAATAGGGATGACCCTGTGTACAATATAAAACACCCCGTTCGCACAATGTCAAATCGGATCCCCGGAAATTCCCATTCCGGCTCCTCCCGCGCGAAGACGAACCTCCACGGCGGTGCCTGTGGGTGAGTCAAGCGGCACGCGGGCATTCACCGGATACACACCGAAGAGGCCGGGCGCGAGACCGCTGAAGAGTACTTCGGCATCGCGCCCTCCGATTTCAACCTGTGGAATGATCCGCGTCCGCTCCAGCCCTTCGGCGGGCGGAAGCGTCGCGCCGAGACCGGTGCAATAAATCTCGACTGCGCCGCCCCGCCGGATCGACACGGGGAGAATGGCGCCGGGGCCTTTGCCGTCCATGAAGTTGCGGCCGATGCGGATTGCGCCGGCGAGATAGAGGCGGCCATTAGCGGCGGCGACGTTGCAGTGGTCTGCGCCGCCGGGGATAGGAACGGGCGCGCCGCGAGTCCATTCGTCGAGCGCGGGGTTGTAAATGAACACGTCGCTCGTGGATCCAGTGGCGGCCAGGCCGCACACGGCGTAGATTACGGTCGCCGATGGCGGCGGAGACTTCGGTGGCGGAGATCGGCGTTCTCACACGCCTTGGGCGGCGACTCCGATCGCGATGAGCAAAGCAAGCACAAGTAGTCTCATGGTCACAGTTTCCCTTAAACCGCTCACGCCGCCGAGCCTACTCTAACTTACCGACTTTGGGTTTGATCCCGACGGCGGTCAGCTCAATTCCGGACTTGCCGACAGTGGCTTGCCCTGAGAATCCAGCATTCGGATCGATGGCGCAGCGGGTTGGCCTCGCCGAGTCGTCCCAACGTTGCTCCGGCAAACTGAGCACCCTGTTGCCGTTACTGAGAAATTCGAAACTCCAGCGGGTGCTGCCGCCGGAACCATCCTGATAAATCTCGACCGAACGTAAGGTGACAGTGACCGTCGGCGATTTGCCGGCGCTGACGTTGAAGTGAAAGACAAACCAGCCGTCCTTTGAGTCCGCCGCCTTCAGAATCACGGGTCCTCCGCCCAACGGTATGAGAACGGCGCGCTCAATGAATCCGTCCCTTTCTTGCGTCCCCAGCTTCGTCGCGCTCGTTTGCCGGGGGGGATTAGTTTGGACTTGCGTTTGGCGCCCGGCGGCCAGATACGAAGTAATTCCGGCTTGCCTGGCGAAGAGTGAACTGAGTGTCATCTCCGTGCGAAATGCCGTTCCCTTGCCGTCGCGATACTGTGAAACGGAGCCATATTTTGCCGCGAAGGTACGAAGGCGTTGCAGATCCTCAAACGGGGCCGAGACCGCACGCCGCAGGTTACCCGCCAGAATCTCAGTGGCCGCAATACGCGAGTTTGTCTCGGATTGCGAGGGGAGGTTACAGTCCCCGATTCCTGTAGCCGCCCATTGCGGGTTAGGTCCCGCCCGGACAATCGCCAAGGCGGGGATAAGCGGGCTGACACCGAGTACATCCTTCTTCAATCCGTTCCATTCGTTTTGCAGCGGCTCATAGGATTTTTGAAGGAACGTGTTCATGTCTTCGAGGTCTTTGAAGTTTCTGCTGGCAAATACCGACGACTGCGTCAACATTCTCTTGTAAAGGTCGTCAGCCTGAATGGCCGCCCGCTCATAGGCGCGGTGGTCGCCCTTGAACCCGTTATTGAGCCACCACGTAAGGCACGAAATCAGAATCCCTATCGCGATGATGGCCCAGCTTTTCCAACGGAACCGCGTTCTCGGGCGCTCTTCGTTTTCGTGCCTTGTTTTCTCCACGAGCCCGAGAATCAGGCCCAGAAAGAAGATTGCGCCCGCAATCCCTAGAGTCCACTGGCGGTGGGCGGAGAGAGCCGGGATGGCCGCTCTCACTTCTTTAATTTCCCCGGCGATCAATTCCCGGACAGGCGTCGAATCAACCTGTCCAATCAAAGTTGGAACGAAGAACACAACCAAAATCCCTGTGGCGATGAGCGGGATCCGATTTAGCATGACGTACCTCCAGCGCGTATACGCGAGAACGGGCGAAGCACGCGGCGCGAATGCAAACGCCTGGCGACGCGGCGCGATCACCAGTTCAATCTCGTCAGTAACAATAGCAGAATTGGCTGCTATTTGGTGGCATCGGGACCGGAAGCGCTTTGGCGCGGCCCTAACCGAACGGGGATCCGGTCCGCTTGCCCGGCGGGCGCGGAAGCTTTTTCATGGCGCGAATGCCCCACGTCGCGAACGCCGCGCAGAAGATGGCGAAGGCGATCATGAAGTAGACGACGTAGCGGCCGGGGATGCGGGGTGGTTCCTGGTGCATAGTAATCTTAATGCCGGAAGTGCCGAACGCCGGTGAGCACCATGGCGACGCCCAAACGATTGGCGGCGGCGATCACATCGGGATCCTTGACGGAGCCGCCGGGTTGAATGACGGCGGTAACACCGTAGGAGGCGGCGGCTTCCAACCCGTCTGGAAAAGGGAAAAACGCATCGGAAGCGAGAACGCACCCGGCCAGCGGCAGCACGCTCTTCTTTGCGCCAATTTCCACGGAAAAAACGCGGCTCATCTGGCCGGCGCCGGCGGAAAGTAACTGCCCTTCGCGGGCGTAGACGATGGCGTTGGACTTGACGTGTTTCACCACTTTCCAACTGAAGGCGAGGCCGCGCCATTCTTCTTCGGTTGGCTGGCGATCCGTAACAACCTTTGCCGCGGCGCGGTCCAGACTGGCCTTATCCGGTGTCTGTACAAGAAAGCCGCCGCTAATGCTTTTGACAACGAAGGCGTCCTCCACGGCTCCCACTTTTACGAGCCGGAGGTTCTTTTTGGCGGCGAGGATTTCGAGGGCGGCCGCGTCGAATTCGGGCGCGGCGATGGCTTCGATAAAGGTTTTGACAATTTCGTTCGCCGTCTCCGAGTCGACGCTTCGATTGAAGGCGAGCACGCCACCGAAGGCGGAAACGGGATCAGCTTCAAAGGCCATGCGGTAGCTATCGGCGAGGGTTGCCTGTTCGGCGCAGCCGCACGGATTGGTGTGCTTGATGATGACACTGGCGGGCTGGTCAAATTCGCTGACGAGCTGCCAGGCGGCGTCCAGATCGACGAGGTTGTTGTAGCTGAGCTCCTTGCCCTGGAGCTGTTGACCGCCAGCGACTCCGATGGATCCGGCAGCATAGAGGGCGGCCTTCTGATGGGGGTTTTCTCCGTAACGCATGTCGAGGACGCGGGGAACGCGGAGATCGAGCGTGCGGGGAAGATCAAGCTGAACGTCGTTGAAACCGTCGCCTTCCGCGGTGATATCGGCGAGGCGGTTTGCGATGGCGCGGTCGTAGGCGGCAGTGGTGTGAAAGGCCTTCACAGCGAGATTCCAGTGCGTTTCGCGGGAGAGGGAGGCCGCATTGGCCTTGAGTTCGGCGAGCAGCGCAGGGTAGTCGGCGGGGCTGGTGACGACAGCGACATCCTGCCAGTTCTTGGCGGCGGCGCGGATCATGGTAGGGCCGCCGATGTCGATGTTTTCGATCAGTTCGGGAACGGTCGCGTCTTTATTGGCTGCGATCTTTTCGAAGGCGTAGAGGTTGACGGCGACGAGATCGATGGTGGGAATCGCGTGTTGTTCCAAGTCTTCCATGTGTTCCGGTTTGGAGCGCATGGCGAGGATGCCGCCGGCGATATTGGGGTGGATGGTCTTGACGCGGCCATCGAGCATTTCGGGAAAGTGG
>CAMDKT010000293.1 GCA_945900935.1 Candidatus Sulfopaludibacter sp. SbA3
ACGTATGACAGAGTGGAATTAAGAAGACCCCACGTCGGCAAACGCCGCCGCTGCGGGTCTCCCCGGCAACGAAATTATCCTCGCCTCGTGAGACTTCTTCTCGATAAGAATCTTTCGCCACAACAAGCGGCGACCCTTCGAGAAAGAGGACCCGATGCAATTGCCGTAGTGGAAATGGGACTTTCAGGCCAGCCAGGCGAGAAAATTCGAAAACTTCGCGATCACAGAAAATCAAGTGCTTCTCACCCTCGATTCTGACTTTGCAAACATGCTTTGTTTTCCGCCAGCGGGAACGCCACGGGTAATCCGATTGAAGTTCCATCCTCCAATCGGGCCGGCGATCAGAAAGGCGTTCACAAGGCATCCACATTTATTTCCATCCCCGCAACAACCACACTCCAAACCACTTACCCAATAACACAAAATCGCCGACCTCGCAGTTACTATACTTCGCCCCCCTACAATCGGCTCAGAATGTCGCTCCTGACCTCTACTGCAAATCGCGTCGCCGCCGCTCGAATAAACGGCGCGAAATCCACGGGCCCGAAAACGCCCGAAACCATGTTCCGCTCACAAACCGCCGGCTACAAGCACGGCCTCTACGCCGTCCGGAACTACATGTTAACCGGCGAATCCAACGAAGAATTCGCCGAAATCCAGGCCCAGCTCCATCACTATTGGCAGCCCAAGGGCTACTATGACGAAGGTCTCGTCGAAGACCTCGTCGGCGTCACCTGGGAACTCAAACGTCTTCAGGCTGCCAAAAATGACTACCTGCATGACGAGTTGGCCACCATTACCAGGAACTCGCCGCACTGCCGTGACCAGGCCAAACTCAACCTGGAAGCCGAAAAAAAGGTCACCGTCGCTGGCGGTTCCATGGACCGTTTCAACGCTCGCCACGCCCATTACGCCCGCGAGCGCCACCGCATTGAGCGCCAGCTCCTCCGCCTCGAAAAGCGGGCGGGTACAAGCGGACCATCCCAGATGTCGTTGATAATAAACAACCGGCAAAATCCGGATATCCCGGCTTCCGCCGACGCGAGCCCCGTCGAAGGCAAGCTCTCGGAGTCCCCCTACGTCACCAAAGCCGCTGAGCAACCGCTACCCGTGAACTTCGAAACGCCCGAACCGGAAACAAAAGCTGACGCCCCGCAAGACATCATCCACTGGGCCGAAACCGTACTCGGCTTCCAGCCCGACGACTTCCAAAAAGAGGTCTTAACCGAACAGAGCAACCGAATCATGATCCTGGCGCCCCGCCAAACCGGTAAGTCAACGGTCGTAGCCGTCAGGGTCCTCCACGAGGCCATGGCAAACGACAACGCGCTCATCCTGTTAGCCAGCGCGTCGAGCCGCCAGTCCGGCCAAATCATGGAAAAGTCCCGTAAAATGGCTCAGAAACTAAACCTGGAGATCCTCCCGCCGCCCGCAAAATGCGACGGGTTCCGGCTAGCCAACGGTTCGGAGATCATCTCACTGCCGGACAGCGAAGAGACCATAAGAGGCTTCTCCGCCCCAAGACTGATCGTCGTAGACGAAGCCGCCTTCGCCTCAACGGACATCTACGAAGCCCTGGAGCCGATGTTACTCGTCTCCAACGGCACACTCATATTACTAAGTACGCCAAACGGACAAAGCGGCTATTTCTACGAGCAATGGCACGCCGAAAGCAGCCCCTGGACGAAGCTCCAAGGCAGTCTGGAGCGCTGTCCGAGAGTAAGTCCGGAAGCCATCGAAGCTATTAAGAAAACGACCGCAAAAGAAGTATTCGAACAGGAATTTGAGTGTAAGTTCGTAGCCGCCGGAGGCCAGGTCATCAGCCTGGAAACCCTCCGCAAGTGCTACCGCGACGACTTCGACTTATTCGATCCCGAATACGACCTGGAAGGAAAGATATGATCCGGCAATACCCGATCACGCACTACATCGTCGCCGCCGATTTCGGCCTCGACCGCGACCATTCCGCCTTCGCCACCATAGCCCTCCGCCGCGAGGACCACGGAACCTTCGACCACGCCCAACTGGTCCAGCCCACGCGCCTGATTCTCCAGCTCGGAAGCCTGCGCCGCATTCCGCTCGGCACCCAGTATCTGGAGGTCGCCAAACAACTCCGCCAAACCGTTCGTCGCCTCCAGGGCGCCGCCGGCTGGGGAGCCCCGGAGGTCAAGGTCCACGTTATCGTTGACGCCGCCGGTCCCGGCCAGGTCGTCCTGGAACTCCTGCGCGCCCAGAGGCTCGGCATCAACCTCGTCCCCGCCCTGCTCACCGCCGGATCGGAGTCCGGCTACTTACCGTCGGGGAAACTCACCGTCCCCCGCCGCGAACTAATTACACACTTACGATACTTACTCGAAGTCGAACTGCTTCGCGTCAATCCGAAAATGACGCACAAAGCCGCGCTCGAAACCGAAATCGCCTCCGTCCGTTTCGACGGCCGCCAAGCCGCGCACGACGATCTCGTCATCGCCACCGGCCTCGCCGCCTACCAGGCCTGGCGCATCTTTCCCGAACTCCTCCGCCCCGCCCGCGTCGCCTAACGGTGCCAGGGAGACTCCGGACTAGCCCAACCACAAATCGAAAACCTCCGCTCCGCCGGACTTGGGAAGCCCCCATCGTTACCGAGCCGCGACCCGTTACCGAGCCGCGACCGTTAGAGAGCGGACTTCCCTCCGCAAACCCGATCTTGGGAAACCATCGTCGGCAATCCGGAAATGTTCTTTGAAAACTGAATATCAATTAAGGCGCAAGGCCACCACTCGCCTACTCGAAGTGTGTTCGGAAATTCGGGTAGGCGCGGAAATGGTGTCTGCGGGGCGACTCCCCCCCCCCATCCACCGCATAAAAAAAATCGATTTGCTCCGCAAACCAATCTCCCACATACTCATCTCGTAGCCTCAGTCGCGTGAACAAACGGGTTCCTGCCCGACGACACGAAATAAGAGGCCTGAGAGATATTCCCAGGAACCCGTCTTCCTACATCCGCGTTTGCCCCTGTACCCCGCAAACACTGAGTCCGGCCCCCCTGTCTGGCCGCCTTTCCGCCCCGCGCCCCCAGTCCACCAGCGCGTTGCTTTCCTATTGATCCGGAAACGTAAGCCATCCATGTCAGCCACTGAACTTCTCATACTGAGCCGCCCGGACCTGCTCTCCATCGTCCCCGCTGCCGCACGCGTCGCCCTCACCCCGAACCGCCTTCCCGAACCCGGCGAACAGTACGGCTTTCACTTCGATGTCGAAAAATGTATCGGCTGCAAATGCTGCGTCGTCGCCTGCAACGAACAGAACGGCAACCCCGCCGAAATCAACTGGCGTCGCGTCGGTGAAATCGAAGGCGGCGTCTTCCCCCTCGCCCAGCGCTGGCACCTCTCCATGGGCTGCAACCATTGCGTCGAGCCCTCCTGCATGCTCGGCTGCCCCGTCGAAGCCTACACCAAAGATACCCTCACCGGCATCGTCGATCACGACGCCGACATCTGCATCGGCTGCCAATACTGTACATGGAACTGCAGCTACGGCGTCCCCCAGTTCAACCCCGAACGCGGCGTCGTCGGCAAATGCGATATGTGCCACGGGCGCCTCACCGCCGGCGCCCAGCCCGCCTGCGTCAACGCCTGCCCTTCCGGTGCCATCGCCATCGAAATTGTTGACATCGCCGCCTGGCGTCTCAGCCCCGAAAACGGCAACGCCCCCGGCCTCCCACCCGTCACCGACAGCCTCTCCACCACCCGCATCACCATGCCGAAGAAGGCCGCCGAACTCGTTAACGCCATCAGCCGTGTCGATAGCGAACGCATCCAACCTGAACACGCCCACGCCTCCCTCGTCTTCCTTCTGGTCCTGATCCAAATGGCCGCCGGCGCTATGGGGACCATCGCCCTCACCGGCGGCAGTACCGCCTGGCTCGCCGCCGCCGTCGCCGTCCTCGCCCTCGCTGCCGCCCCCATGCACCTCGGCCGCCCCATTCACGCCTATCGCGCCTGGAAAGGGTGGAAAACCTCCTGGCTCTCCCGCGAAGTCATCGCCTTCGGCCTCTTCGCCAAAGCCGCCATTGCCGCCGCCTGGTTCGGCACCCCGCTCACCGCCGCCGCTGCCTGCCTCGCCGGTCTCGCCGGTATCTACTGCTCCGCTCGCATCTACACCGTCCCGGCGCGCCCCTCATGGAACTCCTGGCTCACTCTCGCCGACTTCTATTTGACCGCCTTCACGCTAGGCCCCACGCTCCTCCTCGCTCTAGGCCTGATCAACAGCCCCATCCCGTCCCTAATCGGTCTCACCGCGCAGTTCACCCTCACCCTCTACCGCCGCAACATCTTCTCTTCCTCCCATATCATCGAGCGCCGCTCCACCGCCCTGCTCCTCGATAACCGCCTCCGCCCCGGCTTCATCATCCGCCTCTTCCTCACCGTCGCGGCCATCGTCGCCCTCCCCAATTTTCCCATCGGCGCATTCCTCCTCGCGCTCATGGCCGAACTCCAGGGCCGCGCCCTCTTCTTCCAAAGCGTTGTCGGCAAGTCCGCCGCCTCCGCCTTCCTAACCCCCGGAGGCAAAACCGCATGAACCCCTTTCGCTTGATCGGCCTCGACAACCTCTCCAAGGAATACGCCTTCATCGACGACCCCGTTCTCGGCCACACCTCCGCCAAACGCGCCGCCGATACCTGGGTCAAAACCACCTGCGGCTACTGCAGCGTCGGCTGCGGCATGGAAGTCGGCGTTCGTGACAACAAAGCTGTTGCCGTACGAGGCTGGGAAGGCCACCCCGTCAGCTTCGGCAAGCTCTGTCCCAAGGGCCTCTCCGAACACCACACTCTCTCCGCTCCCAATCGCCTCAAGTATCCGCTCCTCCGCAAAAACGGCGTCCTCGAACGCGTCTCCTGGACCGACGCCATCGACGCCATCGTTACCAATTTCCAGGAATCTCAGGCCCGCCACGGCAAAGATTCTCTCGGCGTCATCAGCACCGGCCAGCTCCTCACCGAAGAGTTCTACACCCTCGGCAAACTCATCCAACTCGGCTTCGGAACGAAGAACTACGACGGCAACACCACGCTCTGCATGGCCTCGGCCGTCGCCGGCTACAAACGCACCTTCGGCAGCGATGGCCCTCCCGGCAACTACGACGATCTCCGCCACGCCGAGTTCGTCCTCCTCATCGGCGCCAACATCGCCGACAACCATCCCATCCTCGTTCAGCACCTCGGCGCCAACGCCCGCAAATATCTCGTCGTCGTCGACCCCCGCGTCACCAAGACCGCGATGCTCGCCGATCTGCACCTCCCCATCAAACCCCGCGGCGACATTGCCCTCCTGAACGCCATGGCCCACGTCATCCTCCGCGATGGCCTCGCCAACGACAATTACATCGAAGCCCACACGAGCGGCATAGCCGAGCTAAAGACCCAGCTCGAAACGTACACTCCGGAGTTCGCCTCCAAAATCGCCGGCATCAAGCCCCAGGTCATCGTCGACCTCGCCCATCGCTACGCCAAATCCAAGTCCGCCTTCATCGCCTGGACCATGGGCGTCAACCACTCCACCCAAGGCGCTGAGACCGTAAACGTCATCAACAACCTCGCCCTCCTCACCGGCCACATCGGCAACCGAGGCTCCGCCCCCTTCTCCATCACCGGCCAGTGCAACGCCATGGGCAGCCGCGAAACCAGCTTCACCGGCAGCCTCCCCGGTTACCGAAAATACGAAGAAGCCGCCGATCGCGCTGAGCTCGCCGGCCTCTGGAACATCGACGCCGCCCGCATCCCTTCCGCCCGCGGCATGGCCTACCCCGACATCGTCAACGCCGCCGTCACCGGCCACATCCGCTCCCTCTGGATCATCGCCACCAATCCCGTCGTCAGCTACCCCAACCAGACGCAGCTCCGCGCCGCCTTCGCCCACCTCGATTTCCTCGTCGTCCAGGACGGCTACCACCCCACCCCGACCACCGAGCTCGCCGACCTCGTCCTCCCCGCCGCCGTCTGGGGCGAAAAAGAAGGCACCTACACCAACTCCGAACGCCGCGCCGGCAAAGCCAACAAAATCGTCCCGCCCCCCGGCGAAGCCATGCCCGACTTCGACATCTTCCTCGCCATCGCCGAACGCCTCGGTTGCCGTGAAGAACTCTACCCCAACTGGACCCAGCCCGCCGATGCCTTCGCCGACATCAAGCGCATCACCAAAGGCCGCCTCTGCGACTATTCCGGCATGACCTACGAAGCCATCGAAGCCCATGGAGGTCTTCAATGGCCGTTCCCAGAGGGAACGGATCCAAATGTCCCCAGCCGCCTCTATGCCGACGGCGTCTTCCCCACCAAGGACGGTAAGGCCAAGCTCATCCCCGTCAACTGGGAACCCTTCCCCGATCAGCCCGGCAAAGGCTTCCCCTTCATCCTCAACACCGGCCGTACCGTCGAGCACTGGCACACCCGCACCAAGACCCAGCAGGTCGCTCTGCTCGAACGCATGTCGCCCAACGCCTGGCTCGAAATGAATCCCGACGACGCCCGCCGTCTCGACCTCAGAACTCACGAGCCCGTCTCCCTCGTCAGCCGCCGCGGCCGCGTCGACAACGTCGAACTTCGGCTTACGGAGATCATCGCTCCAGGGCAGTTGTTCATGCCCTTCCACTTCGCCGAAACCAACGTCAATGAAGTCACCCAGGACGCCTTTGACCCCATATCGCGCGAACCCAACTACAAACAGTGCGCCGTCCGTGTCGAACGGTCCCCGAATCGGAGAACACTATGAAACAACGCTTGGCCGTCATCGGCAATGGCATGGCCGGAGTCTTCTGCGTCGAACAGATCCTCAAGCACAACCACAATTTCGACATCACCATCTTCGGCGACGAGACCCACGTCAACTACAACCGAATCCTGCTCTCCTCCGTCCTCGCCGGTGAAAAAGAAGTCGACGATATCGTCCTCAACGACATCGATTGGTACAAGCAGAACGGCATCCAAGCCAAGCTCGGTCTTCGCATCGACAAGATCGATCTGGCAAACAAAACCATTCATTCCGTCCAGGGCTGCACGACCTCCTTCGACAAGCTTCTGATCGCCACCGGCTCCAGCCCCTTCCTCCCGCCCATCGGCGGCATCGACAAACAAGGCGTCTTCGTGTTCCGCACGCTTGATGACGCCAAGCACCTTCTCGCGCTCTCCGGCGCTGGCGTAAAGGCGGTCGTCATCGGCGGCGGCCTGCTCGGCCTGGAAGCCGCCCGCGGCCTGCAATTACAGGGCTGCGACGTCACCGTGCTGCACCTGGGCACGCATCTCATGGACCGCCAGCTTGACTTCACCGGCGGCCAGTTCCTGAAGCGCAAACTCGAATCCCTCGGCATTGCCGTCCGCTGCAAGGCCGTCACCACCGCCTTCACCGGCGACGCCCACGTTGCAGGCGTCACCCTCAACGATGGCACCCAGCTTCCGGCCAATCTGGTCGTTGTCGCCACCGGCATCAGGCCCAATTCCGGCATCGCAAAAATGGCCGGCCTCG
>CAMDKT010000294.1 GCA_945900935.1 Candidatus Sulfopaludibacter sp. SbA3
TGCCGTCAACGCGTCGTTGTAAAGAGAGATCGAGTTGCTCCCCCGGTCATAGAAGCCATGGCAGCTTCCCGCCGGAATTGACGTATTCGTATTCACCAGGAAGTATATCCGGTTGATGTCGGATGCCCCCTCCGGGTCGCGGGCTGTCACCGCGAAGGTTTGGGTCAGCGTCGTCGAAGTACTCGGAGTTGTCGATACCAGCACGGGCGCTCGGTTGCCCGCCGCTTGGTAAGTGTAATCGTTGGAAAGCCAAGTTCCGCCAACCAGAAAATACAATCGTGCGTGGATCGTGCGACCGTCGACGGGTAGCCCACTTGCTGTGACGGAGAGAGCATTGGACGCGGCTCCGTTATAGAGTTCAGTGGCCCCCAAGCTGTTGCCGAGCGTCAACCCATATGACGTGACTCCCACTCCCGGACTCCAGGCGAACTGCACGCTGGATCCAAGCAGCGTAGAGCCGGGCACGGGAGCGAGGAGCACGGAACTCTGCGTCACCGCCGACTGAACGTTTAGCAGCAAGGACCCGCTGAATTGAAGATCCGAGGCGAACGAACTGACGGAAATATTATAGGTGACGCCGCTGAGCACGCTGAATCGCAAACTGGACTGTAGCGTGGAACCCGAATCGTCGTTGCACGCAACTTCAGTGTTCAGGGCCGGAGGGCCGGAGTAAACCGCTAGAATCGTGTCATAGTCGCTGGTGTCGGTTCTTACTTCCAGCGTGCCGGTAAATCCCGCGGTATACCGGAACCACACGGAATGGAAGGTGTCGGCAATGGCGCACGAAGGGGTCGGTTCTGCAACTTTCGTTGCCGAACGGACGTCCTGCGTCAAGGCTGCCGGCAACGAAGGAATCACGATCGGCGCGGTCATGTCGTCGTTTAGGAGCCGCGCCACGCTGAACACAAGGTTTCCGGGCAACGTCCCTCCGAACGCACTGACTTGAATGAGATAGGTCTGGCCGGAAGACACGTTGAAGCTCAATTGACTCTCGAATCCAGCCAAGGCCTCGTCATCGCAACCCAGTTCCTGCGCCAAGCCCAATGGATAAGCCGCCAGCACTGTATCGTAATCGCTTCCGAATGTACTGGCATTCACCTGCCCGGAGAACGTCGCGACGTAGCGGTACCAGACGCTCGAGTCATCCGTTCCGCCGGTGCAGGCGTGAACCGGGTCGGTGCTGGTGCTGGTTGCGGCGCGCACATCCTGCGTTGTAACGTATGGTAGCGACGGGATGAGCGTAGCTCCGCTGACTTCATCATTGGGCGCGCCACTGATAGCCTGAAGCTGTAAAGTGCCGCCTGCACTTGCCACGGAGTAGCCGGACACTTCCACGTAATAGACTTGACCTCCGGTGTGAGTAAACGAGATCAAAGAATCGAGGCCTGTACCCGAATCGTCGTTACAAGCGATTTCGCTCCCCGCGCTCGGCGAGCCGGAGTATGCCGTCAGCACCGTATCGTAAGAGGAACCCACGGTGCTGATTCGAACTGAGCCCGCGGCCGCCGGCGAGAAACGGAACCAAACGCTCTTCGACCCTTGGCCGCCCGTGCAGGACCGGATGGGATCGGAGGCGTTCGCAGTCGCCGCGGTTGTGCTCTGCGACAAGCTGAAAGGCAGTGCGGGAATCGCCTCAGCCGTAGCGGACTCGTCATTCGCCAGTCCCGTGCCCGATTCCGAGATTGAGTAGCTCTGCCCCGCTACCGCGAGTGTGCCATTGCGTGCGGCCACACTCGCGTTGGCGGCCACAGTATAAGAGACTGTCCCTGTGCCGGTGAAACTCGTGCCGGATGTGATGGTTACCCAAGGTAGAGTATTAGCGACGGTCCATGGACACAGCGCACCCGTTGTGATGGTGACAGATCCCGTCCCTCCCGCCGCCGGGAAACTCCGGCCCCCCGCCGACAGCGCGAAGCTGCAAGTTGGGATTTGATTCACCGTGAAGGTCTGCGCTCCGGCGGAGATGTTGCCGGAGCGGCTCGTGCTGGACGAGGTAGCGGGTACCTGATATTGAATGGTTCCGTTCCCGGTGCCCGTAGACCCCGATAGAATCGTAAGCCAACTTTGGCTGCTGGTCGCCGACCATCCGCATCCCGGTGCGGTTACGGCGATTGACCCGGTACCCCCCGCGCCGTCAAACGTGGCGCTGGCGGGGGAAATCGTCACGGGGCAGGAGCCGAATTGAGACACCGATAGTGACAGCGGCCCGCCGGCGTTTGTGGCGCCATAACCGCTCACTTCGATCAGGTAACTTTGCCCGTTCGTGACGTTGAAAGTTATCCCCGATTGCAGCGTACTGCCCAAGTCGTCGTTACAGGCCAGTTCCGCCCCTGGCGAACCCGTGCCAGGATACGCGGTCAGAACGGTATCATAGCCGCTGCCCGCGGTGCCGGCGGCTACGACTCCGGTAAAACCCGCTACGTAGCGGAACCAGACGGTACGCGAATCGCGTGCCTGGGTGCAGGAGTGAACGGGATCCGTTGGGGTGCTAGTCGATGGAATGCTGTTTTGCGAGACGCTGTAGGGAAGCGCCGAAATCAATGTTGCGCCTGCGATCTCATCGTTCCCGCCTCCGCTCACTCCGGCTTGATTCACCGTGAAAGTAGACGTTACCCCGGCCGAACCCACCGTAATGGTTCCTTGACGCGTAGATGCTCCATTGGCCGCCACGTTGAAGTTAACGGGTCCGCCATTTCCAGTGCCGCTGGCACCGCTGGTCACGGTAATCCACGCAGCATTGCTGGTGGCCGTCCATGCGCACCCTCCGCCTGCCCCGATCGTGAAACTGCCGGCGCCGCCGCCAACCGGCGAGGACTGGGAGGCCGGCGTGAGAACATAACTGCAACTCGCAGCCGGCGCGATTGTCGTGCGCCACGCCCCCCGGCCGTGCGTAAAAGCGTACAAACTTACTGTACTGCCGACGCTCTGAATCGTTAAGGACTCGGTAATCGCCGGTGCGAATCCCGCATTTTCTTTGCTCCACGTAGCTCCCGTGTCCGTCGACGTAAAGACGCCCAGATCCGTTCCCACGAAGAGGCGTTGTGGAGCCGATGGGTCTACCGCGATGCTATGTACGGGAATGTCCGGTATCCCCGTAGCTCCGGATCCATCTATCGGCGTCCAGGCTCCGCCTCCATTTGTGCTTCGATACACGTGGGCGTCAGTTGAAGTGCCGTTGAAACTGGAATAAGTTGCATACAAAGTATTGCTGTTGGTTGGGTCGAAGGCGATCCAGGAAACCCATCCGCCTCGAGGCTGGCTGTACGGCCAGACTGTGGCGGCGGTAGCCGCCGACGACGCTTGCGTGACGTGGATCGTACCTTGAATGGTGCCAATCGCAACCACTTCGGAGTTGCTGGGAGCCACGGTCACCGCGCTTACGCTTCTGGGCTGCGCCGCCGTCCCCAGCGGAGCGCTCGCCTGGGTCCAGGAGCTAGCCCCATTACTGGTCCGCCAAACCTCATTCCCGCCCGTCCATAACCGCTGAGAATTGCTTGGGTCCATCGTGAACGGGGTGATGAATTGGAATCCGCGGTCAGTAATTCCCGTTGTGGCGTCTAACCAACTTCCGGGCGAACCTCCAGCGGTCGATTTCTGGATCGAAAGGCCGTAGTTCTCAGCGTATAGAATGTTTGTGTTGCCAGGGTCCACTGCTACGTAGCCTCCGTCCCCGCCCAAGATCCTGGACCAGGCGTTGGCGCCACCACCGATGGTTCCCCGGACGGTGCCATTGTCTTGCGTGCCTCCAAAGAAAGTTGTTCCTCCCGGATATGGCACGCCGTGATAAAACTGCGTAATCCCGATACCATTATTCAAATTGGCCCACGAAACGGAAGTATTCGTCGCATCGCACACCGCCGTAGCCCCAGTGGCGACGTTGGCACGGCCATTCGAAGTTCGATAAATTCCGCCGTCGTTGCCAACGTAAATCGTCTGATTGGTAGTGCCGTTGTACTGGGGGTGAAAGACGATTGCGTGCTGGTCGGCATGCGCGCTGGTTCCGGACCACCAGTACGACGCAAGACCCCAATTCACGCCCCCGTCACTTGAGCGGAACAAGTCGATACCACCGGACCAGACGATGTCCGGGTTGATCGGATCGACCGCCAGTACGTTATCATACCAGCCCTGAGCGATAAACAGATTGTCATTTCCGGGATAGCAGATAGAGTAATTTGCCGCCACCGGGTTGGTCAACAATAGCCGGTTTAGTGGAACGGCGCTCGTGTTCCTAACCCTCGCAGTCCAACTATCTAAGGCTCCGCTACTTTCCGAACGGAACACGGCCAGGAGGCCATGTTCAAAGTTCCCCGCTTCCGTACTCGCGGCCATGGCGTAAATGATGTTCTGGTTGGATGGGGCCAGTGCCAGCGAAGTCCGCCCCATCTTGGTTTCGGTCTGGCCATAAACCTGCGTCCACGTCCCCGCACCTGCCGCATCCGTATTTCGAAAGATCCGGCCGCCCTGGAATGAACCGCACGACGCGAAGACGTAGTCGACTGTTTTATCGGTTCGAATCACCAGATCCAAGCACCCGCTGTTTGCCGCGAAAGGGAGAACGTTCGTCCAGTTAAAGCCCGCGTCCGTACTCCGCCACACGCCCGTGCTCGTGCCCGCGTAGATCCGGCTGGTGTTTACCGAACTAATCACAATCTTATTCACGTAATGGAAGTCTGGGCTGGCCGCCGTAAAAGCGAGGGATGCCCAGGTTGTCCCACCGTCGGCCGTCCGGAAAATGCCCATTCCGCGTGCCGCGTCGATATTGTTGAATCCTTCGCCCGTTCCGGCATAGAGAACGCTGGAACTCGCCGGGTCCATGGCCATAGTCGAAACCGCAAGATTCGGCAGAATATCGCCGACAGGTATCCACGACGCTCCGGCATTCGTCGTCTTCCACACGCCGCCCGCGACCCCCGCCAGATACATGACATTCGGGTTATTGGGGTCGATTACGATGGAGCGCGTTCGACCGCCGATATTCCCCGGACCCAGCGGCGACCAGTTGGAGAGAGACATCTGTGACGAGACAGGGCCGGAAGGAACTTGCAGTCCGGACGACGAAGAAAGCCCCGGCATTAGGGCCATTTTTTGGCTGGCCGTAAGATATCGATCCATCGGAACCGCGGACTTGCCAACCGGGCGCCGTTTAGCGGCTTCAAACTCGGCCGCGGCATCCGGCTCATCGAATCTCCGCTTAGAACTCTCTTCCAGTTCCTCTTCGATTCGCTCCCGTTCGGCCTTGGTAAACGAGTATGCAGCCAACTCTTTCCCGACCGGGGCCGCTTGAACGACTTTCGGGGCGATGGGCGATTGAACGACTTTCGGGGCGACGGCTGGCGTCGGCGGAATCGAACCGCGGTGCAACCCGCCACCCCACCATAGAGACACCAACGCCACCGCGACGGAGACCGCCGCCCCGGCCGCGATCCGCCACAATACATTCTTCTTCACGACCATGCTGCGTCTCCCCGCTGCGCGGCCCGATCAAAGTCTGGGCTCGCGCGCCCAGTGGTACTATTTCGACATCATCGACTCAATCACCCGCGACGTCAGCCCTGCTTTTTTGAGCGCGGCAATGTCTCCGCCTGTTACCCGGTACGACCCGGGTGTGGACTGGATCGCAGAGACAATCTGATCCTCCGAAATACCGGACTGAAACATTCCAATAATGCTGTCGTTCGATAAGGGCGTCTGCGCCGGCACGCTCGTCAGTTTGGCCACATCCAGCACGATGTCCCGCTGAACATACGCCGTAACTTGAAAGCCGCGCACCAGAAACGCTTCCGCCCCCTGCACGAAGACATCGTACGTTTGACTACCCGTCTTCATTGGGATCGAAGAGGAGACAACTCCAGCGGTGGAGACGGCGGCCGAGGACGGCAGGGAAACGCTAAAGGCCAGCGGAATGTGCGTGCCGTTGGGAAGAATCAGGTCACGGAGCTTCAGTTGAAGTTTGCCGCCCTTCCCACCCTGCCCAGGGCTTTCCGCAGTGGCGACAATCCCCGCAACACTCAAATTCCTGGTCAAAACGTCGAATCCGCCAACCTGAACACTTTGCTCCACCAGGAACTTGACGGAATCGCCACGAACATTCGCGGCGGACGAGACCGCCCGATCCACCGCTAGCTGTACCGGTGTTCCCTTGGGCAATGTGACGACAGTCTGTGCCTCCATTGCGCCCCCGCCGGAAACGGTCAACAGGACAAGGATCGGCAATCGCCAATCGTCGATCTTGAAGGAAAAATGTCCGTGCATATGCAGCATCGGTCACCTCGCGCTGTGTTGGGACTTCCAAGAGCCTATCACCCTTCTTCCCGCTTTTGCAAACTGCTGTGTCGCTGTGTCGCTGCTGGACGGAACTGCTGGACGTAAGTTGGGCGGATTCGCCAGTACCAGCAACGCGCTGCCATTGCAATCCGTTTTCGTTTCCAGAACCGCCGCGGCTGAACCCACGGCTCACCCACCACCGCGCCGAAACTGTGTCCGTTTCGTTCACTCCGCTGACTCAAACCGGATTGCAACTTCCGCCGCCGCGAAATCCCGAATGCTGTCCTTCCCACCTCACCGCCTTCTCGAGGCTCCGCGCTAATCTCACTAAATCCACCCCCTACTCAATCACAACCCCATCTGGAAGTAAAAAGCCTGCGCTTAGTCGCCAACAGGCGGCTTTTTGGTATTGGCCAGTTAACGAGTCACACGGGATAAACATTTATTCCCATCCTCGCACCCCACACATTCCAACACACTTAACCACAAACACAAAATCGTCAAGCTCGCAGTTACTATACTTCGCCCTTCTACAATCGGCTCAGAATGTCGCTCCTGACCTCTACTGCAAATCGCGCCGCCGCCGCTCGAATAAACGGCGCGAAATCCACGGGCCCGAAAACGCCCGAAACCATGTTCCGATCACAAACCGCCGCCTACAAGCACGGCCTCTACGCCGTCCGAAACTACATGTTAACCGGCGAATCCAACGAAGAATTCGCCGAAATCCAAGCCCACCTCCATCACTATTGGCAGCCCAAGGGCTACTATGACGAAGGTCTCGTCGGCGTCACCTGGGAACTCAAACGTCTCCAGGCTGCCAAAAACGACTACCTGCATGACGAGTTAGCGACCATTACCAGGAACTCGCCGCACTGCCGTGACCAGGCCAAACTCAACCTGGAAGCCGAAAAAAAGGTCACCGTCGCCGGCGGTTCCATGGACCGTTTCAACGCTCGCCACGCCCACTAGTATCGCAACAATGTAATTACGAAACATAGTGGCGACTCAGCTTGCGGTCAGCGTCCTGTCGCGTGAATTTCCATTCGATGCCTCGCCCGGCTACGTTCCGTTGCTGCTGCCACTGCGCGAGTTCCCTCTGTAGCAGCTCTACTGTGGCGATGCGTTGTCCTGTGCATTGCCTGTCCATGATCCCGATTTCGATCTCCGCCAT
>CAMDKT010000295.1 GCA_945900935.1 Candidatus Sulfopaludibacter sp. SbA3
CTCGAACGCTGCGCGGACCGGATTACGCTGCCGCTCGATCAGGCGAATATCGAAGTGGATGGGTTTGTGAGCGATGTGCGGGGGGCCTACCATCGCGCGGCGATCATCATCGCGCCGCTGGTGGCGAGCGCGGGAACGAATATCAAGATCATCGAGGCGATGGCGATGGGCAAGGCCATTGTCACGACGCCCGCGGGGATTAACGGACTGGAACTTGTTGACGGGCGCGATGTCGTTATCGCCAACACGGGCGCGGCGATGGCGGCGGCCATTGCGAGCCTGATCGACACGCCCAAAGAGCGGAAGGCGTTAGGGCTGGCTGCTCGTCGAACCGCCGGGGAGCAGTACGGGTGGGACCGGATCGGGCAGACGCAGGCGGAATTGTACCGCACGCTGACTTGCAAGGAATAGTTACACTGAAAGAACAAATTATGCTGAAACCCTTGTCTGATATCGGGCTGGTGGGACTGGCCGTCATGGGCCAGAACCTCGCTCTTAACATCGCCGACCACGGCTTCCAGATTACTGTTTATAACCGCACCACGGAGACGATGGAGAAGTTCGTCGCCGAGAATCCGGACACGCCGGGCGGCTTGGCGGGCGCGGCGACGCTCGCGGAGTTCGTGCTGTCGCTATCGCGGCCGCGCAAGATCATCATCCTGGTCAAGGCCGGTGGGCCGACAGACGCGGTGATCAACAGCCTGCTTCCGTTGCTGGATGCCGGCGACATTATCATCGACGGCGGCAACGCGCTGTGGACCGATACGATTCGCCGCGAGAAAGAGCTGGCCGTGAAGGGGTTCCGCTTCGTCGGCTCCGGCGTGAGCGGCGGTGAGGAGGGCGCGCGTTTCGGCCCCTCGCTGATGCCGGGCGGCGATCCGAGTGCGTACGACGAAATCAAGGATATTTGGATGGCGATCGCCGCAAAGGTCGACGCCGCAACCGGCAAGCCGCTGATGGGCGCGACGCCTGGGAATCCGGTGGTCGGCGGCGTTCCGTGCACGACGCATATCGGGCTGAACGGCGCCGGCCATTACGTGAAGATGGTTCACAACGGCATCGAGTATGGCGATATGCAGATGATCTGCGAGTCCTACGATATTCTGCGCAAGCTGGGCGGATTCTCGCCGGCGGAGCTAAGCAAAATTTTCGGGGAATGGAACACGGGCAAGCTGGATTCGTTCCTGATTGAAATCACGGCGGACATATTGCAGCAGACCGATCCGGAAACGGGCGCGCCGTTTGTTGATATTGTTCTCGACGCTGCCGGGCAAAAGGGCACGGGCAAGTGGACGAGTGTGAACGCGCTGGATATGGGCGTGCCGGCGCCGACGGTTGCGGAAGCTGTTTTCGCTCGGTGTTTGAGCGCGGTGAAGGAAGAACGGGTGGCGGCGTCGACGCAGCTAATGGGCCCAGCGGGGGCGTGGACCGGCAATCGGGATCAGCTCGTACAGGCCGTGCATGATGCGCTGTACTGCTCGAAGATCTGTTCGTACGCGCAGGGCTTCCAACTGATGAGCGCGGCGCAGATTGAATACAAATGGTCGCTGCACTTTGGGGAGATCGCCAAGATCTGGCGCGGGGGCTGCATTATCCGCGCGGCGTTCCTGCAAAAAATCACCGAAGCTTATGAGCTGAATCCGGGGCTCGCTAATCTGTTGCTCGATCCGTTTTTCAAGAACGAAATCGAGCACGCGCAGTCCAACTGGCGTCAAGTGATCGCACTGGCGGCGACGCACGGCATTCCGGCACCCACGTTTTATTCCGCGCTTTCTTACTACGATGGGTACCGCTCGGCTACCGTGCCGGCAAATCTGCTGCAGGCGCAGCGCGATTACTTCGGCGCCCACACGTATGAGCGGACGGATAAGCCGCGCGGCGAGGCGTTCCATTTGGA
Source organism: Candidatus Sulfopaludibacter sp. SbA3 (assembly GCA_945900935.1). Taxonomy (GTDB): domain Bacteria; phylum Acidobacteriota; class Terriglobia; order Bryobacterales; family Bryobacteraceae. Next base: position 1,898 of record CAMDKT010000295.1, read on the forward strand.
TTGGCCGAAGCCGGGCCGTCCGCAATCGAAGGTTTAGAGGAGTGGTTCAAGCGCTTCTCGGCAAGTACCGCGAAGAACTGACCGGGCGCGTGCTGCCGTTTTGGCTGCGGCACGCGCTCGACCGCAAGAACGGCGGTTATTATAACTGCGTTGACGCGGCCGGGAGCGTCTACGATACGCGCAAGCACGTGTGGATGCAGGGACGCGGCGCGTGGATGTTCGCGCGGCTCTACAATACGTTTGATCCGCGGCCGGAGTATAAAGAAGCCGCTGGCGTTATTTTTCGTTTTCTTGAAGAACACGCCCGCCGGGGCGAGGCGCGCTGTTGGCATACGCTGACGGCGGACGGCAAACCAGCGGCCTTTCAACGTAAGCCGTACACGGCTTTTTTCGTGGCTTTGGCGCTGGTGGAATACTCCAAAATATCCAAGGACGCGGCGCACCTCGCCGAAGCGATTGATCTATTTTGGCGGATGGAGGAGTGGATCCGAAAGCCCGAATTATTGGGTCGTCCGGCGCTGCCGGGCGGGCTGGAATATACGCAGCTCGCCGATCTCTACGTGGTTGGCTGGCTGGCGTTTGAACTCGATGCCGTTCACGGCGATCCGCGATACGCTCAGGTTATTCAATCGTGTTTGCGTCGTTTAATGGCCCACTTCAACCCGGAGCATCGTTTGTTGATGGAGAACGCGGCGGCGGGCGACGCGCGCGCGTTTCGCCGTTTCCCGGAGGGCCGCCTGATTTGCGCGGGCAGTTCGCTGGAAGTCTGTTGGCTGTTTCTGCGAATGCTGAAGAAATGGCCGAATGCGACGATGGAGCAGATGCTGCTGGAGTCGATACTGGGGGCGCTGGAATACGGATGGGATCAGGAGTTCGGCGGGCTGTACTATTTCCAGGATTTGGACGGGCGTCCGCCGGTGGCGCTGGAATCGAACATGAAGCTGTGGTGGCCGCATACGGAGGCGATTTACGCGTGCGCGTGGGCCTATAAACACACGGGCGATGAACGGTATCTGGAATGGTGGCGGCGCGTGGATGCCTACGCATTCCGCGTCTTCGCCGATGCCGAACACGGGGAGTGGTTTGGGTATTGTGACCGTCGAGGAGAAATCGCCACGCGGCTGAAGGGCGGCCCGTATAAAGGGATTTTTCACGTTCCGCGCGCGTTGCTTTTTACCTTGCAGGAATATTCGTAGCCATATGGTCGCGGAGGGCGGAAAGGGCAGGCAGCAGCGTCTCCGGTGAGAAGTCTCTTTTGAATGCCCAATCGAAGTAGAGGCAGCCGCGAACTTTACGGCCGTCGCAGACGGGAAGCAGGAAAAACGCCTGGGGCTGGAGAGTTAGAGCTAACGGGGTTGCGCGGAACCGGTTGTCTCTGTTGAGATCGATCCAGACATCCTGACGCTGTCCGAAGGCCAACAGGAATGGAGGTTTCCGCGGATGGATGAGTTGCGGCAGTTCGGCGGGCCCTTCGGCTGGCCAACCGGAGCCAGCCGAGGCGCCGAGGCTGATCGCGGGATCGGCAAACGGCAGCCATGCGGCGCGGTCAATCAGGGCCCGCGGGCGGCCCGGCCGTTTGCTGGAGACGCTCCACGCAAATGGTCAGCGGACTGCGTTCGATTTCAAGCGCCTGCATCGGACTGGGAAGGGAATATTACAGAGGAATATTCCCTTCGGCTATTCTGGAAGAAGTGCCCGCTGACGCTCCTCCTCTTCTGTTGTTCGATATCGACGGCACGCTGATGCGCAAGTCCGGGCCGCATCACCGGCAGGTCCTGGTTGACGCGGTCAAACTTGTCACCGGCCTGGAGGCGACCACCGATCACATCCCCGTTCAGGGCATGCTGGACCGCGACATTCTCGCGTGGATGTTGCGCGACGCGGGCGCGGGAAAATCTTTGATAAAGAAGTGGATGCCCGCAGTGGTGGAGCACGCCCAGAGGCTTTATACAGAATGCTGCCCAGATCTGCGCCGTAAAGTCTGTCCCGGCGTCCGCCCGCTGCTGCGGCTGATCACCGGTCGCGGGATCAGGATCGGTTTGGTGACCGGCAACCTTTCGGCGATCGGGTGGAAAAAAGTGGAACGCGCCGGCATTCGAGACCACTTCAGCTTCGGCGCCTTCGCCGAAGAGGGCAAGGATCGAGCAACGCTCGCCGCCCGCGCGATCGCCCATGCCCGCCGGAACCGTTGGATTACCAGGGATTCGATGATCGTGCTGTTCGGCGACCATGAGAATGATATCCTGGCAGCGAAGGCCAACGGTATCCGTTCGGTCGCTGTGGCCACCGGGCTTTCGCGGCCCGATGCGCTTTTGAAACTCCAGCCGGATTTCCTCCTACCGGATCTGCGTGATTGCCCGCTCGAAGAAATCCTCTCGTAATGAATCAAGAAGCCCAATCCCTGGCCGTCAAACGCGCCCAGGTAGAGTTCCACAATTTTGCCTCGCTGGGTGAGCCAGATCGCGCCTTTCGCGTCTACGCCGAAGAAAACGTCCGCCGGGGCGCGGTGATTCGCAACCACTTGGAGTTTCTTGGCAACATGACGCCGTATCTGGAGATTGGCGCGAACGCAGGCCACTCCAGCTACATGCTGTCCAACGAATTCGGCGCCGACGGATTCGCCAGCGACCTATCTGACGATTCGCTTCGCCACGGCATCGCGCTGATGGACAAGTGGGGCTTGCAAAAGGCCCCGGTGCGGATTACCGCCGACGCGCTGCATCTGCCATTCGCCGACAATTCGCTGCGGTGCGTGATGGCGTTTCAGATGCTCAGCCAGTTCATGAACATCGAGAGCATCTTCATCGAAGTGAAGCGCGTATTGGCTCCCGGCGGCGTGTTTCTGTTCGCCGAGGAGCCGCTGCGGCGCAAGCTGTCGATGCGTCTTTACCGCTGCCCGTATTGGGAAACGATGAAGCCATGGGAGCGGAAACTCTATGAATGGGGGCTGCTGGGATACCTGGTTCGCGACGTCATCGGCGCGGCGCAGGAAGAGGGGTTCGGCATTCGTCAGAATCACTCGATGGAGCTGCGGGACTGGCACGAGTTGATCGCGCGCCACTTCGCCGAACATGAGTATGAAGTGTTTGTGCCGGAACGCGGTTGGGGGGAGCGGGTGGTCAAGAATATCGCCCGCAGGGTGGATAAACATGGATCGGACTGGGTGCCCGCGCGGCTATTGGGCGGCACGCTGGCGGCGGCTTGTAAGAAGGCCGGTCCCGCGATTGACGTTGATGCCGACGCGCCATTCGAGTCCCGGCTCCGCTGTCCGGACTGCGACGCGGGGCTTCATCTGGACGCCGAACACAGCCTGTGCTGCGACCGTTGCGAATACACTGCGCCAATCGAAGGGGGCGTGTATAATCTGCTCCGTTCGGCTGATAAAAAAGAGCTGTATCCGGGCGACCGCGGCGACGTGATTGACTTTTCCACGCCCGCGCACGCGCAGCATCTGGGCGAAGGCTGGTACGAGTTGGAGGGCGTCTACGGCAATAAATACCGGTGGATCGGCGCTACGGCGCACGCCCGGCTCACCAACCTCCGCGACGTCCCGCAACGGATTCGAATCCGCGGTCACGCGCACGCGAACCTCTTCGCCAGTGGTGCCGCGCCGCGAATCAGCGTCACGGTGAACGGCGTGCCGCTGAAGACTTGGGATCTCGAACGGACGGGCCTGTTCATACTGGAAGCCGACATCCCCAGCGCGCCGGAGTACGCTATCAAAATCGATGCGTCGCCAACGTGGCAGGCCCCGCCGGATGACCGGACGTTCTCGGTTAACCTGTCGATGATCCGGCTGGATCCGAGGGATTAGCTGGCCATCGCAGCGGCCTTCGACCAATCTTTTTCCTGAGTCAATGCGTGAAACGCCTTGGCCGCCGCAGTTAGGGCCTTCTTCGAAAAGTCCCGGTTCTTTCTTTTTCCAGACATGATTGTTGTCCTGTTCTGTATTCGAGCTAGAGATTATCGGCTACTCTTCGTCATAGATATGGCGACCACGACACATACCGACTGTCAACTTCGTGATCGTCTACAATCGGGTTGTTTACGAGTTTTCGCTTTGGCTGACCATTCAGACTGAGGACAAAAATCTCGAAGCCCGAAACGGAGCCGGTCTCTTGGGCCGCATACGCGACACTTTCGCCATCGGGTGCAATGGCCCACTGAATCGGGGTGCCCGCCGTTGGGATCGCTTGGATTTGAGAGGAACCCATGTCCATGACCGCAAGCCCGCCATCCCGACCAAAGACAACCTTGCGTCCATCGGGAGTCCAACTCGGCTCGCTGTCTCCAGGTTGAAACATCGCGGCCTCTCGAAATTGCTCTCCGTTTGAGTCAACCTCAAACAGTCTCAACTCTGGGTTACCACGGCGAACGGAGATCATGATCCTATCGGACGGTGCCCACACAGGATAGATGGATTCCTCCGAATACAACAGGTGCTTCCACTGCTTCGTCGCGACCTCGACAACACAGAGTTGGTGTCGGTTTTCGCTCCAGAGCCACAATGAGTACGCCAGCCGTTTGGAATCTGGCGACCAGCAAGGAGGTGTGGCATCGACATCATGGTGATGTGTGAGTCGCCGAACATCTGTTCCATCTGGCTTCATGACGAAGACGCTCTGCAAACTGGCGTTGTCGCGAGTGCTCTCAGCAAAGGCGATCCAGCGACCATCGGGAGACCATCGTGGACTCTGGCCGGTAGGCCGAATATGACGTATGTCGCTACCATCAGGGTTGATCGTGTAGAGCCCCCGTGGACATCCGGGCACATGTTCGCCGGTTCGCTCAAACACTATTTGCGACGATACGACTCGGTTCGCAAACCGCCCCAACCAGTACTTCAACATTAGCGCCCTCTTGCTCGGACGCCACGATTCCGCAGCCGTAGACCGGTCGCCACACGGGCGACGGGCTGCACGAGCACAGCCATCGCGATGCACTGGAGCACTTTGGATCGGGATATCACGGCGGCAATAGGGGGCGACACAGCGTAGTAGAGGCGCACAAACAAGCGTCCCATTCGGCTCCGTAGTAACACTTCATCGCGAAAAGCGGACAACGTTATGACTTCAGGCGCGAACGGATCGCCGCAGGCGGCAGTGGCAACGAAACACATGCCAGCCTTCTTTGGTTGGTTCATGGTGTCTACGTTCAGCGGATTCACGCATCCGCAGTCGCATTTTACGGATCCCAAGAGTTCTGTCCCGCAGCGACCACAGACGATGCTGATCTGCGTGGGCATCCCCCCGATTCGGTAGTCTGTGCTGGAACAGTTTTTGCAACCCTTCAATAGATTTGAGAATAGGTGATACTTTTCGCATTTCAAACACTTCACTGCGAAGGTGGGGATGTTCTGGATCAACTTGATTGTCGAATCGAGTTGAGCACCATTCGACATTGCTTGGCGCATCGACTCAGCGAACATATGTTGACCGCCAAACTGAGTCCATTCGGTCTTCTTGTTCTCAGCCATTACTTGAATCTCCTTCAATACTTCGATTCACTTTTCACCCACCTCCAATCGGGCAGCTA
>CAMDKT010000296.1 GCA_945900935.1 Candidatus Sulfopaludibacter sp. SbA3
AGCGCCGTCAACCGCCCCGCCAGCGGCCGCGGCTCGGCAAAAAGCGACCCGGTCACCAGGCCCTCGACACCCGATATCCGTATGGATCCGCCGCCGATTCCAATACCCCTGGCGCGGTGAAGCGAATCATCGTCGGCGCAGATCCGCTCGACCACCGGGACCGCGTCTCCGTCTTGTGCCCGCGCTTGATCAGGTTCGCCGCCACGTCGCCGGCAATTCGATCGTCCAGCAGCAAGTCCCCCGGACTCATCGCGTGATTATCGAAACTCGAGACCAAATGCCGCGTCTGGAATCGCGGAGCTTCCAGCGCCATCTGCGCATTCATCCCGAATTCGACAACGTTCAAAATCAACTGCAATAGCGCCTGATCCTGATTGTCCCCGCCCGGCGTCGACAGCGCCAGATACGGCTTTCCTTCCCTGGTCACCAGCGTTGGGCTTAAAGTCACGCGCGGCCGCTTGCCCCCGGCGAGTTCGTTTGGATGCCCCTCGACCAGCAGAAAGCTCTGCGCCCGTTGCGTCAGCGGAATGCCCGTATCGCCGGCGATCACCGATGGCAACCACGCCCCCGATGGCGTCGCGCTAAACACCAGTCCATCGGCGTCGGCGGCGTTCACACAGGTCGTGTCCCGCGCCATCAATGCGTCATCAATCTTCGTCCGCACGATTTCGCTCTCCGCCGGATGGCGGCCCCGATGCCCGTTGATTTCTCCGGGGAGGAACTCCATCGACGCATAGTCCTTCATCTCCTTGCGCCGCTCTTCTCCGTAAGCCTTCGACAACAACCGCTCCATCGGCACCGTCACAAACTTCGGATCACCGTAGTAGGTATCCCGGTCGGCATACGCCAGTTTCATCGCCTCTACCACGGTGTGAACGTACTTCGCCGAGTTATGCTGCATGCCCGCCAAATCGTAGCTCTCCAGAAGGTTCAGCGACTCGATGAGAGTTGGCCCCTGGCTCCAGAACCCCGGCTTATGTATGGTGTAGCCGCGATACTCCGTCGACACCGGCTCCTCCGGCGCCAGGCGGAACGCGGCCATGTCTTCATACCGCAGCAGCCCGCCATTCGCCCGCGAAAACTCGTCGATCTTTCGCGCGATCGCCCCTCGGTAGAAGTAGTCGCGCACGGCGTCAATCGCTGCCTGACGGCTCGCTCCGCCTTTCAGCGCCCGCGCTTCTTCGGCCGCCATCGCGCGCAGCGTCCGCGCCATATCCGGTTGGGCAAACACCATCCCCGGCACCACCGGGCGCTTCCCCGGCATGTACATTTTCTGCGCCGTCGGCCACAGTTCGAAGAACTGCCGCGTCCGCATGATGGACCCGGCGCGCTGTTCGTCCAGCGGCGTCCCGTCGGCTAAGTCGATCGCCGGCTGAATGACTTCACCGAAGGATTTCACGCCGAACTCGCGCAGCGCAACCAGCCCGGCTTCCACCATTCCCGGCACCAGCGCCGGCATTAATCCCGCCACCGGCACCATGCCCTTTAACCCATTCGGCTCCAGATTTTGCACTTCGCCGGGCAGCATCTTCCGGTTGCGGAAGAACTCCGCCGTCGCCGCCTTCGGCATGGTGCCCACGCCCGCCAGCGCGATCACGCGCCCCGTCTTGGTTCGGATCAGGATCGGCGCTTCCCCGCCAAAACCGAAGTGCGAATACTCCACCATGCTGGCCGCGAACATCGTGGAGACGCCCGCGTCCACGGCGTTACCGCCTAAGTAGAATAGCCGCATCCCCGCATCCGCCGCCGCGTCCGTCCCAGCGGCCACTGCGCCCTTCATCCCACGCGCCGGGAATCGCATGGGCCGGTCCAGGGCCCGCCGTCCCATCTGCGCGTCCACCGCCCACCAGCCCAACAAGAGGGCGCCTATTGTTACCGCCAAGTTTCGTTTCATGAGGCCTGCCTCATTATAATAGTGGAACTTACCCCATGCTCAGAGTTACCGTTTCCCTTTTCTGCGTGGCTCTGACGGCGTCGGCGCAATCGACCGCCGAGCGCTGGTGGGAACACGTCAAGTTCCTGGCCGATGACCGGTTGGAAGGCCGCAACACCGGCTCGGAAGGCCACCGTCTGGCCGCCCAGTACGCCGCCGATCAGTTCGCTCAAATCGGCTTGAGGCCAGCGGGCAAGGCAGGCTGGTTCCAGCCGGTCCCATTCGATACCCGCCAAATCGATGAATCGGGCTCCTCGCTGGCGATCATCGCCGATGGCCGGGAGACGAAACTGACGCTCGGCAAGGAGGCTTTCATCAGTCTTCGATCCGATCCCGCCGCCTCCGTCCGCGCTCCCATGGTCTTCGCCGGTTATGGGCTCCACGTCCCGGAACTCGATTACGACGATCTGCGCGGCCTTGACTTGAAAGGCAAGATCGCCGTCATCCTATCCGGCGCTCCCCGAGGCTGGCCCGGGCCCCTGAGCGCCCACGTCCAAGCCGCCGATGTCCGCTGGGCCGCCCTCCGCAAAGCGGGAGCGATTGGCATCGCGACGATCCCGAAAGTGCAGACGACGCCGTGGGTCCGCGCCTCCGCCGCGCGGCTCCAAGTGCAGATGTCGGCCCGAATGCCGGGGTTGGAGGAGGAGCAGGGTCAGCAGATCCAAGTCACCATTAACCCCGAACACGCTGACCTGTTTCTCGCCGGCACCGGCCATACGCTGGCCGAACTGATCAAGCTCAGTGACGGGCAGTCGCCGCTGCCGCGCTTCCCGCTGAACAAGGAACTCGCTGCCGTTGCCAAGGTCATTAAGGGCTCGCTGGAATCGCAGAATGTCGTCGCGCTTTTGCCAGGGAAGAAGAAGGAGTACGTGGTCGTCAGCGCGCATATTGACCACACCGGAAAGATGGCCACCTTCGCCGGAGACGGGATCTTCAACGGCGCTATGGATAATGCTTCCGGCGTTGGCGCGGTCATCGAAGTTGCGCGGCAATTGAAAGCCGCCGGGCCGCTGGAACGCGGCGTTCTGTTCGTGCTGGTCACCGGGGAAGAGAAGGGGCTGCAAGGCTCGCGCTACTTCGCCAAACTGCCGCCTGTTCCGCGGAAGCAGATCATCGCCGACTGCAACATGGACATGTTCATGCCGATCCATGAGTTGAAGGCGCTGACGCTGTTGGGCATCGACGAATCGACGCTCGGCGACATGGCCCGCGCGGTCGCCGCCGAGTTTCAACTTCCCATCATTCCCGACCCCATTCCCGAGCAGCGCCGCTTCACGCGCAGCGACCAATACAGCTTCATTCGCGAGGGCATTCCGGCGCTAGCGTTCAAGTTCGGCTACACGCCGGGAAGTCCGGAGGAGCGGCTGCAGACCGAATGGCTTAAGACGCGCTACCACGCCGTGAGCGACGACTTGCAGCAGCCGGTGAACAAGGAGGCCGCCGCGCGTTTTACTGAGTATCTGGCGGCGCTGGTGAAGACGACGGCGAACGGGAAGAAGCGCCCGGAGTGGAAGAAGGAGAGCTTTTTTCGGCGCTTCGCGCGGTAACCGAGCGCTCGAATTGGCGGAGGCAGATTCCAGTATGAGGATCGTATATGGCTGATTTGGTTTTTGAGGCCGTCCAGGACGCCGACGGCGGGTATTGCGCGGAGTGCCTGACGGAGAACATCTTCACGCAGGGCGCCACTTGGGAAGAACTGCGGAGCAACGTGATTGACGCCACCGCGGCATATTACTTTGACCAACAGAAGCCCGAACGGATTCGACTTCACCTTGTACGGGATGAGATTTTGTCGGTGGCTGTCGGTTGAGGCGATCTGTCGTCACTGGCGCTATCACAAGGTTCATCAAACAGGCAGCCACATCATTCTCGAGACGGAAGACCCATCGCATCATCGCATCGCCATTCCGGATCACGATGCGCTTCGAATAGGTACGTTCAACGGGATTCTTCGATTGGTATCGGCTCATAAGAATGTGAGTTGAGAAGCGATCCTCGCCACGCTGTGATAGTGACAACGCAGGCATTGGGAATTCACAATATTTTGTAACGGGCCGGGAGTGGACGCTGTTCTTCCGTTTTGACCTCGCGCGTCTAGTTTCATCCGAAGCTGGGCTGCGCAGTCTGTCGAGATTGAGACGGCGGTGAAAACTGACGTTGCACGGCAAAATTCCCTGCGGCGACTGATACAGTGAATTATTCCGCAACCCTAATCGCATTCACGGATATGCGCGAGGATAACTATCCATTATTGCTCTCACATGACCTGACGGTGTGGACGACGAGCCGTGTCCGGGCTCGCGGCTGAAATCTGCCGCAGGTCGCATCTGATGTCCAAAGTCTAGATGCCGTGCCATGTCTTCCAAGCTCCGTGGGCGTTGGGAATGTTGACGGGTTCATCCAAGGCCAGAAGCCTTTCTCGGACTTCCATCGGAATTCTGTTTTGCTGAGTGTGACGCCGTATGGAGTAGGTGAGGATGAGTAGGTGAGGACAGCCCTTCGTCTGCGGACGTGATAAACTTAGCGTCGCCGCGAACGCGGTGGACGTGAGACTTTTAGGACGTGATCAGGCCGTACAAGACTTGGTATGGAAGCGCGGCGTTATGGCTAGGCACCGCGTCTGCGCTCGTTGCGGTAGCGTCGATTCTCGTCCTCTTGCGCCAATATCATGACCGGATTGTAGCCCTCGAAAGCGAACTGGCGCAGGGAAGGGAGAGGCTTGACGATACAAAGTCTCTACTCGCCAACGAGAAGAAGGAAAATGCCGATCGTGATGCCCTTGTCCGCCAAGAGTTCGCTCAAAAGCTCGAATCGCAAACTATAAGAGCCGCGCAAGCCGAAAGCTTGGCTGAGGCAGAAAAGAGCGCGCGGCGGACCGAAGCAGCGAGTTGGTCGCAGGCCCGTCGAGAGTTCGCTCAAAAGCTCGAATCGCAAACTATAAGGGCCGCGCAAGCCGAACGCTTGGCTCAGGCAGAAAAAAGCGTGCGGCAGAGTGAAGCAGCGAGTTGGTCGCGGGATCGTCAAGCGTTAGGTCAAAAGCTCGAATCGCAAACTAGGAGAGCCGCACAAGCCGAAAGCTCGGCGCAGGCAGAAAAAAGCGCGCTGCAGGCCGAAGCGACCAGATTGTCCGGCGCCCAGCATTTGGCACCAGAGAAGGAAATCGCACGCAACATCTCAAAAGCGCGGCCCAAAGAGAATAGGCAGAACGAATGGTGCGTTGCACGGCTCCGCAACCAGACGACATTTTCTATAGACTATCAGTTGATTGACCACGGTGGAACATACAAAGATGTGAATCATTCGACGCTGGGTCCACAATCGGAAGTAGTCCACACCATGATGACATGCACAATTACGATCAGATTTGATTCAAGCCGCAAGAGTGGCTATCAAGAGGCCCGAATTATGCTGCGGGCGCATCAGGTCTCAGGCCATCGACCTGATGTTACGGACAAGAGAAATGCGCCACTTAACTATTTCCGTACGCCGAATGGCGTGGATATAGAACTGCACTGACCGACAAGCAAGGGAGGATGTATGAACGCATCAAGCAAATGGGTTGAGAAAAAGGATAAATGGATTCGAGGCAACACCTTCATTTCTTCGAATGAAAATCGCCTTGTGTATTTTGTCGGTCACGACGTTCATGTGAAGGGTATTGGTAAATGCAAAGTCGGCCTCCTCGAAAATATAAATGCTATTGGCAGCGTGATGATGACACCGTTAGTTGTCAGTGTGTCGGGTTCAGACGCATTGTTTTCGAAGGACGGAGTACTCCTTTCGGTAGTACTCGACGCCACTCTTGTAGTGCGTGACGATGAAAAGTCGATCAGATCAATCTGCCTTTTTCCGGACGTACAAGAACAGCTTATTCGCACGGAGATTGTGCGCCAGTTTCAAGCAGCTTGTAGCCGTACGGACTTCCGGCAACTTTATTCCGCCACAGGTGATCTGTCGGCCACCCTGACGAAGGCGCTGTCCGAGAGCGTAGTTGGCAGAAAGTCATCTTTCAATGTTCTGGAGATCGCGATCACGAAGCTCGTCTGTAGGGATCCGCAGCTCGCGGAGACTTTAGAACGAAAAGCCCGTGATCTGGAGGGACAAGAAGTAGCGAGGCGAGAGGCGATCGCAAACGAGGAATCAACAAGAAATCTGATCAAGCTCGAGGGAATGCGCGAGACCGCACGCGCGGAGTCGGAGTCCCGCCGGAGAGAGGCGGAGAGAGAGCAGGCACTGAAAAATGTCGAGTTGCTTAATGGCCCTAATGGGCTGCTAATCCTTAACCCTGAATTGGCAATGCGAAAGTTTGAGATCGAAATGCAGAATATTCGTTTTTTAGAGGAGCAGATAACAAAAAGAGAGGTTGCGAAAGCAAACGCGGAGGCCAAGATGCAGGAATGGAAGGATGCCCTGTACGAGAAAATGTTAAACATAGCATTTGTTAAGATCTCCACCGAATCTACTGTGCTAAAAACCCAGCTTCCTCTCAACACGCAACAAACTATCCAACACAAAGCCGAAGGCGCGGCATTGTCAAGCAGTCGAACAAATGACGAAGGTACGGGGTCGCTGCAAGAATCCGAGAACCCGGAATCAGAGTCAGATTCGATATCTTAACTCGGTGGGTTGCTGTCGGTGGCATCGGAAGACTTCGAAATAGCGCGACTGATTCAGCACGAAAACCCAACGATTTGCGCACAGCGATTCCCGTCACGAACTGGTATTTGTTTTCCGCGTTCGCCCATTGCGCAAAAGCGAAGAGTATCCGTACGATGAGTGCGGATCAGGACACATTTGGGCACCTAGGAGTGTGTCGGAGATAAGCTCCGCCGTTCGCCAGGGCAGGACATCGCCACAGAGCAGAAATTACACCTTTTGGTTTCAATAACCGAGTATCACTAACGAAATCGTCAGTTTTCCGCGGCCCGGTCTCTTAACCAGTCCAAATCGTCGCAATTGGCCTTCAAGAGGGTCGCAAATCGGCCTTCAGAGGTCGCGAACCGGTTTTCGCGACCTCTGTCAGGCCATTTGCGGCGACCACCCCGAGCGGTACAGCTTCAGGATGTTGCCCGTCAGGCAAATCAGTTTCCACTCCAGGCGCACACTGTCCACACCGCGGAAACTGAACCGGCGGAATCCCCGCCGTTCCTTGATCTGTCCAAAGACCGGTTCCACGATGGCCTTGCGCATTTTGTAGATTGACTTGCCTGCCTCGGTCCGCAGTTTGTGCGCCATTGCCTCTTTGGGCGTGGCATCTTCCGGCGGCGGCCCGGTGGCCATCGCCAGCTTCTCTCCATGCTTTTGGCGTCCCGTCGCAATGTGGAGATCCACCCCGGCCACACTCTCATCCCCAGGGTAGATTTGCTCTTCTACATAGTCCATTTAGATTCACCGGGTTAGGCTAACAAGCTGAACAAAGCCAAGGATTCCTGGTATAAATTCTTAGATGGAATTGACGGAATTCACAGGCGAAGCACTCATGGAAATCCGGGTACGTCC
>CAMDKT010000297.1 GCA_945900935.1 Candidatus Sulfopaludibacter sp. SbA3
TGGATGATGGCAGCCTAGTACTGGTTTGGACCGCCAACGCCGCAAACCTCCTGTTTACAGACGAAAGCGCCGATGCGCTCGGTCTGGATTCGATTCAGTTCTCCCGGTGGAGTCCCACCGCGCGGCAATGGAGCCAGCCTCAAACGATCATTTCCGGTCTAGCCTACCGTACGTCAATGAGCCTCGCAGCTTCTGGCAAATCCGCGCTCCTCGCTTTCACCCGCGGTCGCACTTCCTTCGATCCGGCAACATCACCGCGCGATATCGCGGCCCTGAGGTGGGAAGGCGGGGAGTGGGCGAGTGTCCTCCCAGTAGGTGGCAACGATGGTGGCACCAACGATAACGTACGAGTTGTGGCGGCCTCCCCCAAGCCATCCTTGGTCTGGCTTCAAGATGGCAATTTGGTCAGCAGCCGCGATGTCGACTCGCCGCCCCAAATTGTCAGGCCGGCTTCGGATACACTGGCTTTCTCCGACTATGGAGCAACAGCCGATCCCAAACAGAATCTTGTCGTGTACTGGCCCGGCCAGTCCGCTACTGGTCCGAGTCTCTTCGGACGTGTTTTCGATCCGCTGTCATCCACCTGGAGTCAGGATTTGGTCCTCGATTCATTGCCTGGCCAGCGAAGCAATCCCGCCGCCGTTTGGGACGCAAATGGACGCCTAACCGTGGTTTCCAATTTTGTCGACCCCAGTTCGCCCAAACGTGTCGATTTGCACATCGTTAACCGTGACCTCACTCGGGACCTCGCATTGACTCCAGGTTCGCTTACTGTACGCGGTGATTCACTCCTGCCTGGACAGCCTTTGGAAATTGCGGTCGACCTCACGAACGCTGGCGAATTGGCGATAGATCGTCCAACTATCGCTTTCTACCTGGGGGACCCTGACTCTGGCGGAGCAGAGATCTCGCGTCAGTCCTACAACGGTTGGTTTTCAGCAGGGCAGACTGCGCCATTTAAGGCAGCGTTTACGCTGCCGGATACCGTCGCCGACGCCCGACTCTTCGCAAAAGCGGATCCCGACCAGACTGTCGGCGATGTCGACGTCTCCAACAACGTTCTATCAGTGGGCTTGAGCGGATCCGATCTCACTGTTTCGACCGGTTCATCTGTTGTAGCCTCCGACGGATCGGCTCGGGTGGTAGCCGTCGTCATGAATCGGGGCATGCCCGCGACGCCAGTCACTTCCATTACGCTCCGCCGTTCCTCGGACGGCGTTGCCCTAGCTACAGCACCCGTACCAATACTCCCGCCCGGAGCTCATGCCGAGATTGCTCTAGATGTCCCGGCTTCATCGGTCCCTTCCGGGGGAGGATTGTTCGTGCTGCTAGTTGATGAAGAGCACCTGACGTCGGACACAAATTTCGCCAACAATTCGGCAAGCGTCGAACTCTTTCCTGGCTCAGTGCGCTCCCAAGTCCAGAAACCAGTTTTCAGCCTTGAAGCTGGGTCGTACCCGGCGGGCGAACTAATCCGCGTCACTTGCGCCACTGAGGGAGCCACGTTACGCTACACGCAGAATGGTGAGACTCCGGATGAACAGGACCCTGAATTGCCTTCAGGAGCAGTTATTCGCCTCTCTCAAAGTATGGAGTTGAAAGTGCGAGCGTGGAAGAGTGGAATGCTGCCGAGCGAAATCAATAGAGTCTTCTACGGAATTCAGTAGCGGCAAGGAGCGCGCAGCGAGCGGTGCCCTCCTCGGCACCGCCGTCGGCCCGGCGTTGTATCGCTGCCCCGAGATCGATCCACCCTTGACTCCTCTCTACACCGTATTTACCATGTAAAGCACGGAGTTCGATTGGGACGCCGCCAATTTAGCCCACATCGCCAGACATGGGATCGCCCCAAAAGAAGCCGAAGAGGCGGTTCTGATCGAGCCGTTGGAATCCGATGTGCAATCACACGCCAGCGAACAACGGGTGCTCTGTTTTGGGTGCGCCAAATCGGGGTGCCTGCTTACAATCCTTTATACCGAACGGCGCGGCAAGATCCGGGTAGTCACGGCGTACGAAATGACCAAGTTACAACAGCGAATCTACTTCGAGGGGAAATGACCATGCCGACAAAACAAATCACAGTTCCAAAATTCCACACCGAAGCCGCCGAGGCCAAATGGTGGGACAGCCATCCGGATGCCGCCGCGGAGATCATGAAACGCGCGCTAAACTCCCGCAACGCTCGCCGGGCGGTGCCATTGAAGACCGTTACCATGCGACTCCCGGTGCTCGATATCCAGACGGCTCAGGATCTCGCGCATCGGAAGGGGCTTCCGTATCAGACCTACATTAAGATGCTCCTCCACGACGCCCTCGAAAAAGAGCGCCGTTCCGCATGACCGTCTCCCCGGTAGCCCGGGACCGAGCGGAGAAAGCACGATCATAGGGTTGCCGCCGTGAACCGCTTGAGCCCCAACGGCGATCATCGTGCGTCACCGGAAGAGTCCTCACTGCCGCAATTGCGAATCCCTCTCCGGTCCCACGGATTCCAAATCACGGCCTGCATGCCAACAAAATTCCGCAGACTCCGCGTCACCGTATAAGTTTTCATCACCGGGGCGACGGGCTCTCCGTATTACGGCTTTTACACGTTTTCCCGCTGATGAAAACTTATACGTTGACACTGGATCTAAATTTATATTTACCCTATTATCAATAACTTCCAAAAACGAATCCCCAAAGTGCTCACTCCCCTCTGCTAGCTTAAAGTCAGCCCGGAAAACTCCGCGCCCAAAGAGGCTCTCCCGCCAAGGAGGGCCTTTTTCAATTCCAACGCCCGAAAAAGGAGCACCAAATGACAAAGGAAGAAAAAGCCAAAATCGCCCGCGAAAACGGTGCCAAGTCAAAAGGACCTGTCACTCCGGCCGGTAAGGAAAGATCCGCCCGCAACGCCCTCAAAGACGGAGCCCGCGCCGAAAAATTCGCCTGCTTCATTCCGCCACACGAAGCCGTCCTCTGCAATGAGGATCGCGATCTATACGAAACTCTCGTCGAAGATCTAATCGCCATCTACAAGCCCCTGAACCAGGCCGTCTACGCCATCATCGGCGACATGGCCGCCGCCCGCTGGCAGATTATGCGCCTCCACCGCTGCATCACCACGCACTGGAACCTCGCCCTCATGTCCGCCCACCACAAGCCCAACGGCAATCTCGTGCCCGAACTCCATGAACTCAAAGCCATGGCCGACGCCTCCGCCGAAATGCTCGCCGGCAACGCCCTCGTTCCCAAAATGAACCGCGAAATCGACCGCCTCCAGCAAACCCTCGCCCGCGCCGAGCGCCGCATCAAGTTCATCCACGCCAATTTTCCGGACTTCGCCCCCGCCCGCCACAAACGAACCGAAGCAAAAAAAGAAGAGAACGTTGCAAACGAAGGACTTATCGAAACAGAACCCGAAAAAGACGAAAATGATCTACCCCCCATTTTCACCTCCGAAAACGTCCCGGAAGTCATCGAAGCCTACAAAAGGGAGTTCCCCGGCCGCCGCATCGTCATCGTCCCCCACGCGCCTAACACGGTGCCGTGTTACTGAAAAATCCGATGCCGGAATTGTCCGAACCCCGCGCCAATCAGCCCACCCGGCCAAGCGCATCACAAAATCTAACCTCTCCGCGACGCCGGTCTTGGGCTCCTCCCATCGTCAGCCATCCGCACTAGCTCTTTGACAATTGAATATCAATAAGCCAAGCGGCAACCTTCGCCTGCCCGATCTGTCTTCAAATTCGGGCAGGCGATACGATGGGGCCAACTCAGCCAAGTACCGTGATACCGAAAGAATTCCGCGCTACCCTAAACCATGGAAATCACCACCGTCGGTGAACTGCTGCATTGGTCGTACGCCAACCTCGCGATGGCGCACTCAGCGATCACTTCAAAGGCTGACAAATACGGGCCACGGCACTACATGGTGCGCTCAAAACTCTACAAAGGCCTGAACAACCAGACCATGAATGTCGGCCCACTCGCCGATGACGAGCGATTGAAAATGATTCTGCCCCAAGCCTGCTGTTACTGCGGAAGCCGCGAATACTTATCGGTGGACCATCTCATTCCAACCAAGCGCGGTGGAGCGAATACCGGGGATAATTTGGTCTGGGCGTGCCGGGGCTGCAACAGTTCAAAGTGCGCCAACGACGCGCTGGAATGGCTGGCGGCGAGAAACCAATTCCCGCCGCTTCTGCTTCTCCGCCGTTACCTCAAGCTCGCCATCGATGTGAGCCGCGAAAGGGATCTCACCACGGCACTGCTGGCAAGCGAGCCAAACGTTCCATTCTCGCTGACAGCGATTCCGAAGTCTTATCCATCGCCCGGCCAACTTATGCTGTGGGTTTCGCCGCTCAATCCCTGAATCGAATTATAAATTCGAATCAATCAACTGCTGCAACTCCGTCTTCGATGTCGCCCCAACCTTCTGCGCCACCACCTGCCCGCCCTTAAACAGCAACAGCGTCGGAATCCCGCGCACGCCATAGCGCATCGCCGCCGCGCCATTCTCGTCCACGTTCAGCTTCCCGATCGTCACACGCCCGGAATAATCATCGGCCAGCGCATCGATCGTCGGGGACATCATGCGGCACGGGCCGCACCATTCCGCCCAAAAGTCCACAAGCACCGGCTTGTCGGATTGCAGCACCTCGGCATCCCAGGCGCCGTCGGTAAAAGTAACAGTGTTAATTCCAGCCATTTATAATCGCTCCAAAATTTTTGATGTTCCATTCGGGAAAAGGATTCATTCACCCAGCAAACGGCGGTACAAAGCCGCATACTCCGCCGCCGACCGGTCCCATGAAAAATCTTTACCCATTCCAAGCCGCATGCGCTCTTCCCACGCTTCCCGGTCCCGCCAACACTGCAACGCATGGCGCAACGTGCTCAGCAAAGCCGCCGGAGAATACTCCCCGAACTTGAAACCTGTCAACTCATCTATCGTATCATCCAGCCCGCCCGTCGCCCGCACCACCGGCGGCGTCCCGTACTTCAACGAGTAGATCTGGTTCAGCCCGCAAGGCTCATACCGGCTCGGCATCAGGAAGATATCCGCCCCCGCCTCAATCAAATGCGCCAGGCCGTTGTTATAACCGTGCCAAACCCGAACCTTGTCGTGGTGACGGTCCGTCAAATCGTGGAAAATCCATTCGCAATGCGGCTCGCCGCTCCCCAACGCGATCAGCGTCACATCTTCCTTCATCAACTCGTCGCCAATCGGCTCCAATAGGTCGAATCCCTTCTGCGCCGCGAACCGCGAGACAACCCCAATCAACGGCCGGTCATGCGCTTCCGCCCCGAATCCCATCGCCTCTAATAAAGCCCGTTTACAGGCCGCCTTCCCCTCCAAGTTGGCGGCATCAAAATGCGCCGGAAGATACCGGTCCGTCGCCGGATCCCACTCCGCGTAGTCAACCCCGTTCAGTATCCCGGTCAACCGCGCCGAGCGATCCCGCAACAACCCATCCAACCCAAATCCATGCTCGGCCGTCTGTATCTCCCGCGCATAGGTTGGACTCACCGTAGTTACAAAATCGGCGGCGATAATTGCGCCCTTCATCAGATTCAAGTCTCCGAAATACTCCAGCTCCCCCGGATGAAACTGACTGCCGTCCAACCCCAACTCCCAAAGGATTTGTTTCCCGAACCGCCCCTGATAGCCCAGGTTATGGATCGTGAAGACATGCTTCAACGCCGCCAGCCGCGGATCGTTGGCAAACCAGCTCCGCGCATAGATCGGCGCCAGCGCCGCCTGCCAGTCGTGCGAGTGCAAAATGTCCGGATGCTCGATCTGCCGCGCAATCCCCAGCGCCGCCAATGACAATACCGCGAACCGCAGATGGTTGTCGATGTAGTCATTCCCATACGACGAATAGACTCCGTCCCGGTCGTAGAACCATGGCGCATCGACAAAATAGAACGCGACGCCTTCGCGATAAAGCCGCCAAATATCCGTTCGGTGCCGGAAATGGTTGATCCACACCGGCATGCCTTCCAACACCAGCTCAACCCCCGCCGGATGCAGACCCCGATACTTCGGCATCACCACCGACGCCTTCATACCCAGCCGCACCAAGGCCGCCGGCAATGCTCCCAGCACGTCCGCCAACCCGCCCGTCTTCGCAAACGGTGCCGCTTCCGACGCTACCATCATCACTTTCGCCATGGAATCTTCATGATAGCCTGTGCCAGCGCGGGCACCGCCAAACTGCCCAAAAACGCGCCTAAAAAGGAATTCCACTCGATCGCAAACGCGCCCACCGCCGCATACAACGTCCCGATCCCCACATTCGCCAACGACGTCAAAACCATAAACCGCCGCAACGGCATCGCCGTCATTCCCGCGAACAGGACCGCCGCCTCCGCCAGCACCGGCACCGCCCGCGTCAGTAGCAGAGTCCACTCCCCATACCGCGCCCACACCGCCGCCATCGACGCATCCGCCGGCGCCAATCGCCCCGCTCGATACCCCATCCAACACCCCAAAGTCATCCCCGCAATATTCGTCAACGCCCCGCCAACGAATCCCAGCATCACCCCCGAGGCGACCGACAAGATACTCGATGGCACCGGCAAAAACACATCCGCCGCCAACAGCCCCGCCACCGCCGGGGAGATCCACCAGGCCCCGCGATTCTCCGTCGCCAGCCGCGCCGCCAAAGTGCTAAACGCCTCCTCCCAAAGAAAGTAGGGAACGAGAATCAACGCCAACATTCCGCACACCAGCAACACAAATCGCATTCGGTCAGCATATCCTTGAATGAATGAAATTGCCCATTCCCGTTCCGGCCAATGAGCTGGAGGCCGCCGCCCTTGCAACCATGGCCAAAGCCAAATTCCCCATGATGGCGACCACCGACGCCGGGCAGCCGCGCGTGAGGCCCGTATCCCCCGTTCGCACCGATGGCTTCACGGTTTACATCGCCTCCATGCGCTCCTCCGCCAAAACCGCCGAACTCGCCGCCAATGAACGCGCCGAACTCTGCTACCTCTCTGAGGACCACGACCAGGTCCGCATCACCGGTCCCGCGCGCCCCGTCACGGACCTGCCGACACGCCAGTCCATTTGGGACGCCAACCCCCTGCTCCGCGCCTATTTGCGCGACATCGACAATCCCGAATTTCTCCTCTACGCCGTGTACCCCGAGCGCGTCCGATTCATGCGC
Source organism: Candidatus Sulfopaludibacter sp. SbA3 (assembly GCA_945900935.1). Classification (GTDB taxonomy): domain Bacteria; phylum Acidobacteriota; class Terriglobia; order Bryobacterales; family Bryobacteraceae. The sequence goes on from CAMDKT010000297.1 coordinate 7,152, forward strand.
GAATGGGCCCTCGAATACCAGGAAGTTCCCCTTCGCTAAATGAAGACGCTGGAGACGTACTTCGAATTCGCCAAGCTCAATACAAGCTGGCGACAGGAAGCCATCGCGGGCCTGACGACGTTTCTGACGATGGCCTACATCATCCTCGTCAACCCGTCCATTTTGGCCGAGGCGGGCATGCCCCCGGCCGCTGTCACCGCCGCCACATGCGTTTCCGCCGGCCTGGCCAGCA
>CAMDKT010000298.1 GCA_945900935.1 Candidatus Sulfopaludibacter sp. SbA3
GACGACTGCATCCGCGTTGATGGCAGCACCGGCCCGTGCGGCAGCGGTTCCTCCGGTAACACCGGTCCAGTCTTCACCGATCAGGAAGTGCCCGCTGGCAGCGTGAACGGTTCCAACACCGTTTTCACCCTCGCCCAGGCACCCAGCCCGGCCGCCAGCTTGGAACTGCATCGCAACGGCGTTTTGATGAAAAACGGCATCGACTACTCGTTGACCAGTTCCAGCATTACCTTCGGCAGCCTTTCGGTGCCGCAAAGTGGCGACCTTTTATTGGCCTCTTATCGTTTGGCCAGCGCCGGTAGCCCCAGCGGTCTCGCCGCCGGCGCTCTGACCGGCTCCTTTCCGGCGCCGCAGATTGCGGCCAGTGTCATCAGCAACTTCAACATCGCCGCCGCCGCTGGCATCGTTGAGTCGAAACTGGCCCTCCAGTACCCGACTCACTCGAACGCCAATGACCCGGCCGCCAATGAAAAGTCGGCTTTCACAGGAACCGCAGGGGCGCCATCGGCCACGAATAAGTACGTGACCGACGCCGACATGCGCATGTCCAACGCTCGGCCGCCGCAAAGCCATTCGCTCCTGGCCGACGAGCATGGCGACACCACCGCCGCGCAAGTTCAACGCGGCGATCTGGCCGTCGGCTCCTTCGCCACCGGCGTCGCCAAATGGACGCGCCTGCCGCTTGGCGGGGCCAATCGCTGCCTGATGTCGAATGGCGTCGACGCCATCTGGAACACTTGTCTTTTCACAGGTTTCAATTCCGGAGCGGTGCCTTTCACCGACGCCAACGGCACGCTTGCCGAAGCGCCTATGCAATTCACATGGGATAGTTCCAATCGCCGCCTGTCGGTGGGCAGCAATTTGAACGCTTCGACTCTTACGGTCCACGATGGCTCCTCCACCGGCACCACGACACTTACCGTGCGAAGCGGGCTTTTACAGGGTCAAAACCTACTCCAAGTTTGGCAAAACAGTAACGGAATGGAGCAGGCCAGCATCGGCGCGGATGGCGTCCTGGCGGTGAAATCCGTGGAAGCGGTTTCCGGGGCGACTCATGCCGCCTGGCGTGAGACCGGTACGCCATCGGATCCGTCGGTTCGCGCGGACGGCGACGCCTGGTACAACAGTGCCACAAAGTCGCGAAAGTCCTTTGACGGCAGGCAGATACACACCACGCCGCAAGTGCTCTGCGCCGCCAACGGAGCCGTCTCGGCGTCGCAATCGGTCGTGTCCTTCGGAACCTGCTCGATTCCGGCGGGGCTGCTGCAACCGGGCGACCGGCTGGCGGTTCGCGCCACTTGGAGCCACGAAGGGACAGCAGGGTACGCCGTTCGATGGCGCTGGGGCGGGGCGGTGACCGGTTCGGTGGCCGTGCCGGGGTCCTCAAATCTGTTGGACCAAAAAGGGGAAGTCGCCCTTTACGAGGGAGGAGCCGTCGTCGATGGCCTTTCCAACGGAGCGAGCCTGTTTCTCGAAAAAAGCACCGAAAACTACATCAGCGGGCTAACCGTTGCGTTCGAGGGCAACTCGACCGCAACGGGCGAAAGTTTGCGGCTGATTCAGTTCACAGTGATCCGTTATCCGGCGCAGAATAACCCTTAAAGATGGGCGGGGGAGTGCGAATTGACGCATTTCCCCGCACTTTTTCACTCGTTTTCGAGACCGGAGCGACTGGCGAGAGAGCGTTCCGCAACGGGGATGCGCCGCATAGGAGTCGGGTCGCCAATCATCCTGGATCTCGCGCCAACTGTTACAGCGGTCGCCAGAGCCACTAAATGGTGAATAGCCCTTGATCAACGGCGAAGCGTAACGGAGACTGGGACCGTCGTCGGCTCCTACCAGGGCTAGCCGTGCTCATCGCCGCGACCAGTACGACCGCCCGCAGAGTTCCATTTCGCGGTTCCCTTTGCGACTTGCCGCGGGTGATCTCTAACGTCTATCCTCAGATTGTGCGATTCCCGCTCATATTGTTGGGTTTGCTGGGGGAACTGGCGGCCGCGGACCTGTGCGGATCTATCCGAACGCTCGTTGCGGCTGAATCGAAGAAACAAGACATTCCCGCGATATCAGTTGCGGTTGTTCAGAACAATCAAATCGCTTGTTCCATCGCACAGGGTTGGGCAGACCTAGAACAACGAGTACCCAATACTACGAAGAGCCGTCACCGACTGGCCTCCCTTTCGAAGCCGATTGCGGCCGTGCTGACGATGAAATTGGTCGAAGAAGACAAAGTTGCTTTGGGCGATTCCATTCGCAAACTGTTGCCCGAGTTACCTCCCCGGTATGGCGCGGTTACAATCAGGAGGCTACTTTCCCACCAGAGCGGCATTCGAGAATACTCCGACATGTCCGAAGTGCTCAGCACACGGCACTACTCAAGTCTGGAAGAAGCCGCGCGGGCCATCTTTGTTGATTCACCCCTTCTTTTCGAACCGGGAGCCAAGACGGCCTACACTACCTACGGTTACACTCTGCTGGGCGCGGCGCTTGAGCGCGCCACCGGTCAATCGTTCAAGCAGATTTTGGAAGCGCGGCTGCCCGACTTCTCGTTGGAAGACTTTGGCACGCTGACACCGGGCCGCGTTCGACCATACCGAAAGAGCGCATCAACGCGCTGGGAGAACGCTCCTGCGTTCGACGCTAGCAACAAGTATCCGGGTGGCGGGATTGTCTCTACCGCGGTTGAATATGCGAATTTTCTCATTCAACTAAGCTCGGGGCGGCTGTTGAGGAAGGAATCCGTCGCGGCGATGTGGACTCGCCAATTGCTGTCGGATGGCTCACTCGTGCCTTACGCAACTCTTGGCTGGGCAACTGGCGTTCGCGGTGACCAGCGATACTTCACTCACGGCGGCCTTCAACCCGGAACCACTACGGTCATGCACTGGTTCCCCAATTTGGGTTCCGGTAGCGTCATACTTTGCAATGCCGAGGGGCCAGATCTCGACGGGTTGCAGGAACGCATTCTTGAGATCGTCGTGGGCCGAAAGCCGCAATAGATCCTCGCTTACGGCGAGGGGATTCGCGCCGCTGTCATGGCCATGCTCACTCGAGTCTAATCACCTGACCCGGTTGGATGGAATTGAGCGAAAGGAGTGCCGCCGGCACCAGACGCTTCAGATCAGCGAGGCGGTTGGTGGGAGCGCACAGAATGAGGATAGAAATCCGCCGACCGTCGAGATTTTGCTGATAGGGGATCTCTTGGTCTGTTGTGATCAAGATCTCGAAATCGGCAGCTTCAGCCGCAGCAAGCAAAACACCATTCTTGAGGCCCGCCAACTTCGCGTAGGCCGCCGTTTGGCAGTCGTGTTCAGCGAACGCGAGCCGCAACTTTTGGTCAACGCACTCATCCAGGAGGATTTTCATCGGGTGAGTTGTGCTTCAGACTCGCGCCAGACGAAGTTCCTTGCATTCCTCCAAGACCTGGACGGCAAGCTCTCGGCTGATCGTGGGGAAGCCTTCCAGAAACTCATCGAGCGAGTCACCGTTCTCAATATAGTCGAACAGCGTTTGCACAGGGACGCGAGTGCCACGAAATACGGGCGTTCCATGCATCACTTCGGGATCGCGTGTGATCGCTTCTTGCATAATTCCATTGTCACTCAGATCCCGGCACTGGCGATAGCTCCTCACTGACGGCGTAGTGTAGAGTTTTCCTCCGTGAACGGTACCAAAACTGGATCGTCGGCAGCCGAGTTCACGTTGGCCACGATTCGTTTAACGCCCATGGCGTGGGGGAACGACAGGCCTAGTGAAGTTTCACTCTTCTTCGTCGCCGGTTTCGTCCAGCCAATCAGGCCGTTTCAAAACCTCGCGGGGCCGGCTGCCATCGGGCGGGCCGATGATGCCGTCACGAAACATCATGTCCAAAATCCGGGCGGCGCGGCCATATCCCAGCCGCAGGCGACGCTGCAGGACGCTGGTTGAGGCCTTGCCGATTTCGCAAACCGCGCGCACGGCGTCCTGGTAGCGGGGATCCTGCTCACCGGTGAGCGCGGTGCCGTTATCGGCGTCGTCATCATCGGTTTCTTCATTTGGCGGGGCCATCAGGAAGCTCTGATCGTAATCGGGCCGGGCTTGCGCTTTCCAGTTTTCGACAACGGCGGCGGTCTCCTCCTCCGAGACATAAGCGCCGTGAACGCGGGTGAGCCGGGAAGTGCCCGGCGGGCGGTAGAGCATGTCGCCTTTTCCCAGGAGATGCTGAGCGCCCATTTCGTCGAGAATGGTTCGCGAGTCGACACGGGTGGCGACCCGGAAGCTGATGCGCGTGGGGAAATTGGCTTTAATCAGCCCGGTGATCACATCGACCGAGGGCCGCTGGGTGGCGAGCACCAGATGCATGCCGACGGCGCGGGCCATTTGCGCCAATCGCGTAATGCTTTCCTCAACGCCGGCGCGTTCGAGCATCATCAGATCGGCCAATTCATCAATAATTAAAAGGATAAAGGGCAGGGGGCGAAGCTCGTCGAGTTCGGCGATTTCGAGCGGATCGGCGAACAAATCGCGCGGTTGGGCAATGATTTCGCGGATCTTCTTGTTGTACTGATCGATGTTTCGAACGCCTTGCGCAGCGAGCAGCTTCAATCGCCGTTCCATTTCCAGCACCGCATTGCGCAGGGCATAAGTCGCCTTTTTGGGGTCGGTGATCACCGGCGTTAAGAGGTGCGGGATCCCTTCATAGACGCCGAGTTCGACGCGCTTGGGATCGATCATGATCATGCGCACCTCTTCCGGCGTCGATTTATACAGCACCGACATGATGAGCGTATTTAACATGACGCTTTTACCGGAACCGGTGGAGCCGGCGATGAGGACGTGCGGCATGGATTCGAGCGATGCCACTTTGATGCGCCCGTTGATGTCCTTACCGAGGGAGATGGTCAGTTTCGATGGCGAATCGCGGAATTCGTCGGATTCAAGAATTTGGCGCAGACTAATGATTTCGCGTTTGCGGTTGGGGACTTCGATGCCGACCGTGGACTTGCCCGGAATACGTTCGATCAGCACCGATTCGGCTTGGAGGCCGAGGCAGAGGTCCTCGGAGAGCTGGGTGATCCGGGAGACCTTAATACCGGCTTCGGGCTTGAATTCAAAGGTAGTCACGACGGGGCCGGGGTTGATTTGGACGACCGAGCCGGTGACGTTGAACTCTTCGAACTTTACCTTGATACGGGCGGCGGTTTCGTGGAGTTCCTGCTCGTCGTACTGGGAGCGGGCGGGCGGCTCGCTGAGGAGCGCCGTGGGCGGAAGTTGGAAGAACGAATCGGATTTGCGAGTCTTGCGGCGCGGCACTTCCCACGGCGGGGCGGCGGCTGAAGGGGCGGCGGCGGCGGAAGGGGCTGGCGTTGGGGCCTGGAATTGAGGCACAACCGCAGGGGCTTCCTCCAGAGGCACGATGGGGATAAATGTGTTTGTCGATTCCGCGGCCGGCGGGTCGACGGGCACTTTGCGGGGCTTCTTATCCGTGGGCGGCGGATCGGGAAGTGATCTGGACTGGCGCTTAGCTTCCTTGATCAGCCGGTTCTGTTCGGCGCGGGCCCGGCGACGATCCTGCCAGTTTTGGTAGCCTTCGACTCTGGTATCCCACCACGCCATGGGCGCGGCGATCCAGCCTTCAACAGTTTCGACGGTGAAAGATGTGGTCAGATAGATCGAAATGAGAACGGCGACAGCGACGATGGCGAACGTGCCGCCGAAGTTCAGGTTCGCCAGCAGATAGGCGGACAAGGCAAGGCCGATTACGCCGCCCGGCGGCATCGTTTCATGGAGCGGCTTCCAGTCAGGCGCCAGGGAAAGCAGCATACAGGCGCTTAGGACCAGGAGTCCCGCGCCGAAGACCCGCAGACCGGGGGCTTCGACCGACTTGGAGCGCATGCGGCGGAAACCGAACAGGCACACCATGATGGGGATGAGCCAGGAGGCAAAGCCGGCGAGGCTGAGGACGACGTCGGAAAACAACGCTCCTGGATACCCGATCCAGTTATGCGGACGAAGTGCCTCGGCGGCGGTGTTCCAAGCCGGGTCTTCGGGTGAATGAGATAGAAGGCTGGCCGCAAGTACGCCCGCGCCGATCAGGGACAGAAGTCCCGTCAGCAAATTGAGCCGCCGATCAGCAGATGGCCTGAGAATGTGCATGAGACGCGATCAGGTGCGCGCAATAGCCAGAGCGCTTATATTATTGCAAAAATCGTCAATGGATGTGCGGTTGATTGGAATGAAGGTTGCAGTCAGGCGCGGGATCGCATCGCGTGGCTTCAATCTGAACGGTGCTATGCGTAATTCCGAACCCCTCTATGACGGATCGGGCCTGCTTAAGGACGCTTTGTTCGTCGACAACGGATGAGTCGAGAATCAGGTGGGCGGTTAGAGTGTTTTTCCCTGTTGTAATCGACCAGACGTGCAAATCGTGAACGTCCAGAACGCCGGCGATTTGTAAGAGCTGTGCGTGTATGGCGTCTAAGGCCAAGCCTTGCGGCACGCCTTCGAGCAGGATGTGGATGCTTTCCGACAAGAGAGCCCATGATCGCGGCAGGACCCAGAGTCCGATTGCGATGGCGACAACCGCGTCCACTTGCCGCCACCCCGTGAAGTGAATGAGCAATGCCGCAATGATGACTCCAACCGAGCCGAGGGCATCGCTCCAGACTTCGAGGTACGCGCCCTTCATGTTGAGCGACGACTGTGCGCCGGATTGGAGGACCCGCATGCTGACGAGGTTGGCGGCGAGGCCCACAGTGGCGACGATTAGCATTCCCATGGTTGCTATTTCCCGCGGCGTTTGCAGGCGTTGATAGGCCTCCGCCAGAATATAAGCGGCGACAAGGAAGAGCATCACCGCGTTTAGGACCGCGGCGAGAATCTCAAAGCGGTAGTAGCCGAAAGTTCGTTTGCTGTCCGCCGAACGCCTGGCGAGCCGGAGGGCTATCAGGGCGATAACCAACGCCGCGACATCGGTGAGCATGTGCGCGGCATCGGAGAGGAGCGCCAGACTGTTGGTCAGGAATGCGCCGATTCCTTCGGCAATCAGGACGCTTGCCGTCAGTACGAGCGCCCATTTCAAGCCGCGTTCGTTGGAGACGCCTTGCGTATGATCGTGCCCCGCGCCCATTCCGTTTCTCCCCTTCGACTCCTACTATACTGGTCGCTTGCGGTTTCGTTGGATACAGCTCTGTTGAAAACAGGCGACCGCGCCGGCGCGGAGGCGGAGCTATCAACGTCCGCCGCGTTCGAACCGGGTTTGGCGGCGACAGAAGCGATTCGGCGGAAACTGCGGGAGTAGGCATCGAGCCCAGTGCTAACCTGAAGTCACCCCTCTCGCTGTGCAATATCCACTCCATTCAGAACTACACGAACTCGTCGCCACCGGCTACTGCACCCGG
>CAMDKT010000299.1 GCA_945900935.1 Candidatus Sulfopaludibacter sp. SbA3
TCATCGGCAATCCGGCCCATCGCCGGTTCATTTCGTGTCCAGGCATGATCCGGCCCGAGCAGCTCACCCGCTACACTGGTACGGTGAGGAAGTTTTTCGTTCAGAATTTTGGATGCCGGGCGACGCAGGCCGATGGGGCCGCGTTGGAATCGCTGTTGGGTCAGCGCGGCATGGAGCCGTCCGGCGAGCGGGCGCACGCGGAGCTTGTCGTTCTGAACAGTTGCACTGTCACCGCGGCGGCGGATGACGATTTACGCCAGACGGTACGGCGCGTGCATCGAGAAAATCCGGACGCGCGTATTCTGGTCACCGGCTGCTATGCCCAACGGGCGCCGGATGAGATCGCGGCGCTGCCGGGCGTGGTTTGGGTGGTCGGCAATTCGGATAAGACGGCGATTCCGGATCTGGTGACTGATGAACTCGGGCATTTCCATGGGCAAATCCATGTTCACGACATTTTCGCGCAGCACGAATTCTTGTCGGCTCCTGTTGAAGACGCGGCGGGAGATCGCGCGCGGCCGAATCTGAAAATTCAGGACGGCTGCAACAACCGCTGTTCGTTCTGCGTGATTCCGTTTGTGCGCGGACGCAGCCGGTCGATGGCCGCGGAGCAAGTATTGGAGCAGGTGCGGGGGTTGTCGCGGAATTATCGGGAGGTCGTGCTGAGCGGCGTGAATCTGGGGCGATGGGGGCGGGAACCGGGTTCGACGATGCGGCTGGCGGGGCTGGTGAAGCGGCTGCTGGACGAGACGCCGGTGGAGCGGTTGCGTTTATCGTCTGTGGAGCCGATGGATTTCACCGACGAGTTGCTGGGGTTAATGGCTGAGTCGAAACGGATTGCGAAGCATGTACACGCACCGTTGCAGTCGGGGTCGGACACGGTATTGCGGCGGATGCATCGCAAGTACCGGCCGCGGCACTATGCGGACCGCTTAGAGAAGGCGCGCGCGTGGATGCCGGACGCGGCGATTGGTGCCGACGTTATGGCGGGATTTCCCGGTGAGAGCGAAGCGGAGTTTGAAGAGACGTATCAGTTCATCGACTCCTTGCCCTTCACTTATCTGCATGTCTTTACCTATTCCGCGCGGCCGGGGACGCCTGCCGCCACGGCTCCGATGCAAGTACCGATGCCGGTGCGCAAGGAGCGGAACCGGCGATTGCGGGAGTTGGCGGAACGAAAGAACGCGGCGTTCCGGTTAGGGTTCGTCGGCGGCTCGGTGTCGGTCGTTACGCTGGGCCAGGGAAAGATGGCGCTCAGCAGCAATTACCTGAAGGTGGAACTTTTGCGGGAATCGGTCGATAATGTGCTGCGGGATGTGCGTATCGGCGGCTTGAGCGAACTGGGCCTGCGGGAATACGATCCGCTTCGCGTGCTATAGTTCGCGGCGATTTTCCATCGACTTCGACATCGAGACTTCGTCGGCGTACTCCAAATCGCTCCCTACTGGAATACCCATGGCGATGCGAGTGACTCGCAGGCCGAGCGGTTTCAATAACCGCGAAAGATAGGCCGCGGTGGCTTCGCCTTCGACGGTCGGATTGGTGGCCAGAATGATTTCCTTGGCGTCGCCGGACTGAATGCGCTGGAGGAGATTCTTGATCTTCAACTGCTCGGGGCCGATGCCGCGCAAGGGACTGAGAGAGCCGTGGAGAACATGGTAGAGTCCGTCGAAACCGCGGGTGCTTTCGATGGGGAGGATATTGGGTGCCTCTTCCACAACGCAAATGATGGACTGGTCCCGATTGGGATTCGAACAGTACGGACACAGGTCGCCGGCGCTGACGTTGTTGCACAGGGTGCAGAGGCCGAGCTTTTCCTTCACATCGACGACGGCGCGCGCCAGGCGAAAGGCGTCTTCCTTGGTTGCGCGCAACAAAAAGAAGGCGATTCGCTGGGCCGATTTCTGACCGATCCCGGGCAGACGCCGGAACTCTTCCACGAGCCGGGATAGGGGTTCGGCAAAGTCTGGCATAGCTGTTTTCGGTTAGAACATTCCTGGCGGAAGGCCCATGCCGCCGAGCATGCCGCTCATTTTGGCCTTCGACTGCTCTTCCACCTTGTTGAAGGCCTCGTTCATGGCGGCGAGGATCATGTCCTGCAGCATCTCGGCGTCGCCGGCAGCTTCGGGGTCGATCTTCACGGCTAGACATTTCTTATTGCCGTCCATCGACACGGTGACCATGCCGCCTCCGGCGCTGGCCTCCACGCGAATGGCGGCGACGTCTTCCTGCAGCTTCTGCTGCATTTTTTGGGCCTGCTGCATCATGGCCTGCATATTTCCTGGCAGTTTCATGAGTTCCTCCGGAGCTGTTTATTCTTTCAGATCGCGCACTTGGCGGATCTGGCTATCTTTGAAAGTTTCCTGAAAGCGTTTAACCATGGGGTGGGCCATGGCGCGCTGGGCGACGTCGTCCACGCGGGCGGCGGCGGGGGCGGGCATGGCGAAGGAAGCGGTGTTGACGCTTTTTTCAAATCGCAGGCGAATGCGCTTGTTCACTCCGATTTTGGTGAGGAACTGCTGCATCTCTTTTTCGTTCAGGGAAAGCTGCAACTCTTCCGGGGCGATAATTTCCACTTCGGCGGCGAGTTCGTTCACGATCGAGCCTTCGATGGCATCGGCGGTGAATTGCAGGCCTGCTTCGAGCAGGGCGGAGTGAATCCGGTCGCGCAAGGAGCCGCCGGTCGCCGGAATTGGCGCGGGTTTCGGTGTCATCGGGGCTGGGGCCAGCGGCGACGCGGTTTTCCACGGCGGCGGATCGTCGAAGGTGACCGGTTCGGAAATGCTGGGCGCGCTGACCGGCGGCGGAGGGACAGGGGCTTTCGCCGCCGGGGATTTGGCGGGCCACGGCGGGGGATCGTCAAAACTGATTGGCTCGGGAGCGGCGAAAACGGCCGGCTTGGGCGCAGATGCCGGCGGCTTGGGTGCCGATGGGGCCGCGCCGGACGCGCCGCTCAGATTAGCCAAAGCCTCTTCAATACTCGTCAACCGGCCAGCGTGAACAAGCTTCAGCAGCCCCAGTTCCAGATGCAAACGCGGCTGAAGGGAAGACTGCAAGTCGCGGAACACATCGAGCACAATCTGCAAATAGCGAGTCAGGTCTTCTTCACTGAAACGCTGCCCCACCGTCACCATCTTCGCCTGTTCGCTGGGAGAAGCGGCGATCAGGCGGGTACCGGCGCCGGTGATCCGGGCAACCAGCAAATTGCGAATGTGTCGTGACAGTTCCCGGCAAAAATGTTGCAGATTCGCGCCGCTGGCTTCCAGTTCGGCGACGATTTCGAGAATCCGTGTCGAGTCGCCTCGTTCCACCGCGTCAACAACCTGATCCAAACCATCGAGCGCGAACAGGCCGAGTAGCGCACGCACTTGATCGACGTTCAGTGTCGTTCCACAACAGGCGATCGCTTGATCCAGCGCAGAGAGCGAATCGCGAACGCTCCCCTCGCCAACCTGCGCCAGGACGGCCAATGTGTCCGCATCGGCGGTGATGCCTTCCTGCTGGCAGATCCACTCCATGCGAGCCACCAATTCGGCAAAATCCACGCTGCGGAACGTAAATTGCTGACAGCGAGAGGCGATGGTGGCGGGGATTTTGTGCGACTCCGTCGTGCAGAGAATGAACACGACCCACTCCGGCGGCTCCTCCAGCGTTTTCAACAAGGCATTGAAAGCTTCGTTGGTGATCTGGTGCGCTTCGTCGATGATGAAAACTTTGTACCGGTCGCGGGCCGGACGGAAGCGAACGCTTTCGCGCAGCTCGCGCATCTCATTGATGCCCCGATTGGAGGCGGCGTCGATTTCGATACAATCCACAGCGCCGCCGGAGGTAATTTCAATGCAACTGGAGCAGACGCCGCAGGGAGTGGCAGTGGGGCCGTCGACGCAGTTCAGACAGCGCGCCATGATGCGGGCGACGGTGGTTTTCCCCGTCCCGCGCTGACCGCTGAAAATGTAGCCGTGGGCGATACGCCGCTGGTTGATGGCGTTATCGAGCGTGGTCTTGACGTGCGCCTGACTGACAAGTTCAGCGAACGATTGGGGCCTATATTTCCGCGCGATAACCTGATAGGCGGCTTTGGGTGGCTGGAGCGCGGCAACGGGTTCCATATTATGAATGCCAGGCCCCGGGTGATCCGCAGCACACGAGCTAAACCACTACCGTTGCTTCCTTCCGGACCTGGCGGGGTTTGCAGCCGTCCGTTGCACGAAGCCCGAGACCCAGCAAGTTGTTAGTTTAACATGGCCCCCCTCCACCCCGCCAATTCTGCGGAGTATTCATCCGATTTCTCAAATCCATCGTAGAAGGGAATAGCGGCCACAGCCTTCGAATGGCGGGACGCTAAGGAGATCCAAATGAAACTGACCCTGGCCGTAACGGCCCTTTGCTTTCTGCTGCCCGCAGGCCTGCTCGCCGAGACAGCTTTCGTCTTAAACGGGCGAAACATGTTGATCCGTATCGACACGAACACACCCGGTTTTACCGATGCCAGTGTACTGATCCGAGGACTTCAGCCCGGCGAATCGGTTCTGGGCATCGACTTCCGGCCGGCCAACGGCATGTTGTACGGGTTGGGCAGCCAAAACCGGCTCTACAGGATTGACACAGCTACGGGAATGGCAATCGCGGTGAGCGCCGCGCCATTCGCCACCGCGCTCGAGGGCACCGAGTTCGGTTTTGATTTCAACCCGGCAGTGGATCGCATTCGCGTCGTGAGCAACACCGGCCAAAACCTGCGACTCCATCCCGATACGGGCGCCATCGCGGCCGTGGATGGCCGTCTGCATTCGGATTCGCCGGCGGAATTCAAGATCGTTGGCGCTGCCTACACCAACAGCGTCGCCGGTGCCACAAGTACGGTGCTATTTGGCATTGACGCCGAATCGCGAGCTCTGGTCACACAGAATCCTCCGAACGACGGCAAGTTGAACCGTGTTGGAATGATGAGCATTGACATGTCGGAAGTGGCTGGTTTCGACATCTCGCCGCGAAGCGGGATTGCCTACATCGCGGCGCGTGTGCGAGCCACGGCGATGTCGGCGCTGTACGAAGTGAATGTAACGACCGGAGCGACGCTCCAACTGGGAGTGTTTGACGGGCTGGATCAAATCGGCGGATTCGCGATCCCTGCTCGCTGAGCGGGATACCTAAACGACGGGGATGATGAGACCAAACGTCAAGTAGCCCCGCAGTTTGTCTGCAAAACTCTCGCCTTCCTGCAACTTGGCCCAGCGAATGGAGGACCTGTCACCCCGTTCGGAGAAGAAGCCGACGCCCCCGGTTCGGAAGCGCGCGTCGCGCCATTGATCCACCACGCGACCGCCAACGATGGTCAGAATGCGATCACCCACCGCCCGGACTTCGAATGCATAAAACTGGTCTTTGTCGATGGACACCGGAATCGGGAAATGTTGCCGGCGCGACTCCTGCCCTTGAATGACGGAAAAGCGGACAATCTCCGGACGGGACTCGCCGCCGCGCTCCGGAATCGACAACTTCGCCGCATAGTAATTGTTGTGATTCGGCGCCCGGACAACCCAGCCGAGCGATTGATTTTCAACGCGGCCCTCGAACTGAAAGCTGTAATCGCCCAGTTTCCGCGATCCATCCCAAATTCGGAGTCCGCCGGGTCGAAGCAGTCCATTTTCCAGCCGCCAGCCGTTCATCCTGCTACCGGGCGCGGGAAGCCAATTCCGCAAACCGGATTGAAAGCGATCTTCAAGCACCAACCCACTGGGTGATTTGGGCATTTGGTCAATCACAAGTCCGACGACTCGGCTGACCGTCCCCTGCCTCGCCTCGGCCCGGCTGGACTGCGCGGTAGAGGCCCCGCCGGAGCCGGTCTTTTCCAGTATCACCAAGCCCGCGATGGCCACCGCGGCCAGCCCGAGAACCGTCGCCGTCGATCGCGCCCCGCTGCCCTGCTGCCGCTTCTTCGCCGGAATGGCGAACTCATCCGTATCCCGCAGTACGTCGGCGACTGAGTAAGTAAACTCCCCCAGATCCCGCAGCGTGCGAGCGGATCGGGCCGAAAAAGCGACCCGGTGCGGCTTGGAGCAAAACTCGCTGTCCACGAGCCGGTGTATGATCGAGATTGGTTTTTGGCAGTATCGGCAGAGCATACGGGCCCCTCACTCATTCTCACTTGAAAACTTTCGATCTGATCCTTTGTAGGTGAGAAAAGCGGTCATTCTCAAGCGATTTGCCTGCCCTATCCCCGCGACTTGGTACAATGAGAAAATCTTTCGGTACCGGAATTAACGCGCCTCTGATGATCAAGTCTCTGTACAGCCGTTGGATTAACGACTGGGAAAAACACCTATGCTTCCGTTCGACAGACCGGGTAGTCCGGCCCTTTGAATGGGGCTTGGACTGGGCGGAGCGCTGGCCCGTGGCGCACGACCTGCCTTATGGGGGCGAAGGTCCGGAAAAGTGGCTGCTGGAGCTGAATCGGCTGGCCATCGAAGATAGCGATCGATTTTTTGCCTATGATCCGCCCGAGTCGTTCCGGCTGGAGGGCGGATTTGTTCGATTTCAATCTCCCTCGCAGAGCCCGCACCCGGCCAACAACGTGGTCCACGGCCAGTGGTTTCCAGCCGAAAAGCACAATGGAAAAGCGGTGATCGTGCTGCCGCACTGGAATGCGAGTCAAAACCAGCACGGGGGTCTGTGCCAGGGCCTGGCCAAGTTCGGCCTCTCGGCCGTGCGGCTCAGCCTTCCCTATCACGACTTTCGCATGCCCGCCGAACTCCGCCGGGCTGACTATGCCATGTCTTCGAACATCGGACGGACAATCGACGCGACACGCCAAGCCGTGATCGATATCCGCGCCACAGTGGACTGGCTCTATCAGATGGGCTACAAGCGTATCGGCATCTGCGGTACCTCCATCGGCTCCTGTTACGCCTGCCTCGCTTCGGCGCACGATCCCCGCATCAACGTGAACGTATTCAATCACTGCTCAACCTATGTTGCCGACGTGGTTTGGACGGGGCTTTCGACGATTCACGTGAAAAAGGGATTAGAAGAACACGTCAGCCTCGACCGCTTACGCAGGCTTTGGGACGCCATCAGCCCGGTGAATTTCCTGGACAAACTGGCTCAACACAAAGAGAAAAGATCCCTGTTTATTTACACCGAGTACGACACCACATTCATTCCGCGGCTCTCCGAGGACATCGTGGGCGCGGTGAAACGGCTCGGCATCGCGAACAAAGTCGTGGTACTGCCGTGCGGCCACTACACGATGGGCGAGGCACCGTTCAAGTTCATGGACGGTTACCATATCATCAATTTTCTGAAGCGAAACCTGTGATCGACATACCCTCTCTGCTGCTGCTGATTTCGGAATGGAATGACCCTGCCGAC
>CAMDKT010000300.1 GCA_945900935.1 Candidatus Sulfopaludibacter sp. SbA3
CACCACGGTTAATCCGTCTTCGCCGATGGCGATTCGCGGACTCTGCGCCCACTCCACCGGCATCTCATAAACCACCCGGTCCCGGGCCGCCGCGGTCAACAGCAGTTTTCGCCCATCCACATAGAACATGCCCCGGTCCCCGGCCGTCATCGTGAACGAATTCGTGTTCAACGCGGCCGCCTCTGTCAGTTGCCTTACCTTGTTGGCCTTGAACTCATGCCGATACAACTGCGCCGTCCCGCCCGCGTCGGAGGCGAAAATCAGCGCATCCCCCTTCCGTGTGAACGCCCGGTTGGACGCCAATGGCAGCCACGAATTATGCGGCAGATCCGTGACGCGCAGGATTTCAAATTCAGTCGCGCCGTCGAGGTAGCGCTTGGCCTCGCCCGGACGCTCCTGCCCTTTCGCCGCCCGCAACGCCGGAGCCAAAGCCGCGCCTAAAATCGCGCGCCTCGTCCAGCGGCATTCGGGGGACGGGGCCTCTTCCATATCCTCACTCTAACATGGCCCCGTCGCGCGATTCGCCGTGCCTTTTGTTACTTACTTATGGCTCGACTGATAATGGTTGCCCAACAGGTCATACCCGAAATCGCCATTGAAATCGCGCCAGACCGAATGCACGTGGTTGTTGTTGTTCTGGGTGTTGTCGTACTCCACCAGGAACGCCGCCGCCTGCACTCGATAGTACTGGCCTTCGCCCCGCTCAGTCCCGCCGGTCCAGGCAAAATTCAGGTTCTTGCCGGCTTTTTTGATCTGTTCCCGTCGCGCCGCCGCGCCTTGCTCGGGAATGTTATTGGCGTACTCTTCCAACAGGTTCTGCAACAATGCCATCTGCTTGGCGTTCATTTTCGCCGCTGAGAGCCCCGAAGGCTGACCGTCCAATGCCGCCTTCCGCGAGTTCATCGTGATGATGTCCTTCAGCGCCACTTCCGACACCAACGCCACCTTCTTTTGCTCCGGCGTCAGCGACTTCATCAACTCCCGGCCCAGCTCTTCTTCCACACCCAGGACGCGGATTCCTTTTCGCGGGCCTTCTCTCACTTCGGCCGGGTTGGTTCCGAAGAACATCGGGCTCGACGCCACTTTGCCATCGACGATGGTGAAGTTCAAGGCGACGTGGTGGCCTTCAAAGCGGAAGCCCCAGCTTCCGGTCTCCGACGGCGTTCCAAAGATGGAGAAAAAATAGTTCTCGGGGTCGCGGCGTCCGGGCGGCGTATTCTTCTCCTGAATCTTCAGGATCTCTTCCAAACTCATGATGCTGGTCGTCTTGATGAACCCCTGCTGGCTCAGGCTCGAGCTCAACAGCGCCATCGCCAAGGGCCGCTGTTCAGGCGTCATTAGCCTGTAGCTCAGCCCTTTGCGCTCGCGAGGAATGAAGTGCCAGTTCAGGCGTTCTTCATCATTGAACGTGAAGACAGCCTTCCCTTTCTGTTCCGCGTTTAGCGTGTTCAAGAGCGCGTTGGCCGCGTTCGACATAACCGGCGCAGTGTGCGAACGGATACCGGCGGCGAGAAGCAAAAGGGCACCTGCGGAGGCGGCAATCAAACGAAGACGGACTGGTGACATGGCGTATTCCTAAGTGAGAGCTGCGGTCTCGGCTATTGTATTAGAACGAAAGGTCTTTTTGCACGGGGGTATTCCCCAAAACCAAAGAACGCGCCAAATATTTATACGGATTTACCGGCGCGCCGCCTTGGCGAACTTCATAATGCAGATGCGGTGCCGTCGACCGGCCGGTCCCACCGGACCGTCCAATTACTTGCGAACGGCGTACATCCTGTCCTGGAATCACGTCAAACGAGCTCAAATGCGCATAATACGACTCCAGCCCGCCGCCGTGGTCGATTATCACCAGTTTCCCGTAGGCCCCCGACCATTCCGCCGATTTCACGATCCCATCCGCCGCCACGCGAATCAGTGTTCCCGTCGCGGCCGATATGTCAACGCCGGAATGAAACGAACTCCCGCCGGTAAACGGATCCGAACGCGATCCAAAGCTCGACAATAATCGTCCCGACACCGGCCACACGCTCGGCACGACGTTCGTCTGCCACGAACGCATTATCCGCCGCGTGCCCGAAGGATAAAGGCGCGCCGTTCGCAACACGTCAAACTGCTCCAAGGACTGCTGGTAGGTCGGCATCAGCCGACTCTCGCTCGATATGGAAGCCGGACCCGCCAGGCGTTCTTTGATTCCGTACGCCGACGTCACTTCCGACGCCAGGATTTGCAACGTCGCCAACTGCTCTTTCGTCTGCTCATTCGTCCGCGAAAGCGCCTGATACTTCTGTTGGAGCGTGGAAACTTCGTCCCGCAGATGATTTAATTTGGCCACTTTCCACGCCATTCTCGCGTAACTGGATAGGAACCCGGCCACTGTCACTCCGCCCACCAAGGCCAACGCCAAAACCGTATATAAAATCGTGTGCGAGACATGCATCCGCCGCAAACGACCGTGTACGGAATGGGCTAATACGAGTACAAAATAAGGCTGATTCATCGGCTCTCTCAGGCTTGCGTAGCTTTGGCTGTCCTTACTATCAACCGGGGGGATCGAAACGACCGGCGCGGTTACTGTGAACCGCATTGTTTGAATCCAATCAAACAGGGGGGATGCCGGTTCGGTGGTGCACTCCGCCTCACCAGTGTGGCGGAATGACCACATTAACAGCTTCCGGCGACCTATGTCAAGCCAAAACACACGTACAGGGAAGATATGGCGAAAGCCGAGCGTCATAATGACACCGGCCAGCCACGCCCCCTTGGTTCGCCTGGTCCGGCAAATGCCGGCGGCAAATAGTCATAGGTTTGGTGCATCCAGGCGCTCAACTGTTTCAACAAATCTGCTTTTGCCGCGGCATGGGCCGGATCGTTGGCAATATTGTTGAACTCGTCCGGATCGTCGCGAAGATCGTACATTTCGACAACAGGCCGCGCGGGCTGCAAGAGCCGCAGATGGTGCGCCGCCAACGCTCCGCGTTTCCCCATCTCCTGGTACGACTTCCAGGATGGACTCCCCTCCAAATCCCAAGCGGGCCGATACGGAAAATGGGGCGCGGCGTTGAAGATCAACTTATATCGCCCGGTACGCACAGACCGGATCGGGTCGAAATTGTCATGCCAGTTGCGTTCGGAGAACACCGCCTGCCGCGCGGGATACGCTCCGCCCTTAAACAAAGGCAGCATCGACACGCCCTGCATTTTTTTAGTGACGGCGGCGCCGGCGATCTCCACCCACGTGGCCGGCAGATCCACGTGTGAAATGAGTTTCGTTTCGACCGTCCCGGCCTTGGCAACTCCGGGCCATTTTACCAGAAGCGGCACATGGATCCCCGTGTCATAGCAGGTACCCTTCGCCCCTGGAAACGGCATGCCGTTATCGCCGGTGAAGAACACCACGGTGTTGCCGGACAAACCGCGGGCTTCCAAAAGCGCCAGGACTTCCCCGCACTCGGCGTCCATGCGCGAAATGAAGTCGTGATACATCGCCAGGTCGTCGCGGACTTCGGGCGAATCGGGCAGGAATCGCGGCAGGCGAACCTTCGCCGGATCGTGCGGCGGCGTCACGGCGCCTTTGAAATACGGCCGGTGCGGATCGGTAAAACCGACGTGCAGGAAGAATGGCTTTCCCGCGGGAAGTTTGTCGAAGAAGGCCTCAAACTTGGTTTTTTTATCCGCGGTGTAAAAATCGAAGCGTGAGTTGAACTCGTTCCCTTGATGGACCTTTCGAAACCCGCCGGTGAAATAACCGCGGGCCTTCAGTTGATCGAGGAACGACGGCTCCCAGGGCGGCATGGGCGTATGCAGCCGGGATGTGGATGTCGTGTGCGGGGCGCAGCCGGTGAAGATCGCCGAGCGGTTCGGGCTGCACTGCGGCGACGCCACAAAGCAGTTGGCAAAGCGGACGCCGTCACGGGCCAGGCGGTCCAGGTTGGGAGTCCGGACGTGGGTGTTGCCGGAACAACCCAGATCGGCCGCCGTGTGGTCATCGGAAATCAGAAAGACAATATTCGGCGGAGCGGGCGCCGCCGTCTGCGCGCTCAACGCCAGCCCAGTGCCGGAAAATGTCCGCCGCGAAATTTCCATAGGACATTAGTGTATATCCTGAATACGATGGAGATCTCTCTCAACGGAAAAACAGCGGTCGTCACCGGCGGGGCTCACGGCATCGGCCGCGCGATGGCTGAGTGTCTGCACGCCTGCGGCGCCAGCGTCTACATCTTCGACATCGACCAGACGCCGCTCGAATTTCCAGCGCAATTGGTTTCCTGTGACGTGACTTCCCGCGACAGCCTGAGCGCCGCCTTCGACATTTCCGGCGTGCCCGATGTGCTGCTGATCAACGCCGGCACCGGGATCGTTAAATCTCTGGACGAAACCACGCGAGACGTCTGGGATAAGACGATTTCTCTTAATCTCACCGCGGCTTTCGAGACGCTGCAAATCGGGGCGGCGCGCATGAAAGCGGCCGGCCGGGGCGGATCTATCGTGCTCACCGCCTCCACGAACTCCTACGACGGCGAAGAGAACCTTATCGCCTATAACGCGACCAAAGCCGGTGTGCTGGGCATTCTGCACACCGCCGCCAACGAGCTTGGACCGTTTGGCATTCGCGTGAACGCGGTCAATCCAGGGCTGATTCGAACGCGCCTGACGCAAAGCGCCTTTGATTCGCCCGAGGTCATTCGCGAGTATTTCCGCGCCATTCCCATGGGCCGCGGCGGCGAGCCCTCCGAAGTCGCAAAGGCCGCCGTCTTCCTCGCCAGCGATTGGGCCGGCTACATTACCGGCGCGACGCTGCTGGTGGATGGCGGGCAAATGTGCTGCAAGTTCGGACCGTGGAAGGACGGCGAGGCCGAATTCGTCGATGGAGCCTGGAGACGCGTTACGTAACCATCATGCGCCTGGCACTCCTACTGATCAGCGGCGCGCTCTTCGCCTGCGCTCAAAGCCGCGATGTTCCAGCGGGCCGCCGAATGATTCGTGCTTATGAAATCGCCGCGCCCCGGTAGTACCTCGCTCGACGCGAGGGCGCTGTTTTGCCACGCCCGCGCTGAAATCGCCGCCGGCCGGTTCGCCGAGGCCGAAGCGACCCTTCGGCAGTCGCCGCGGCTGGACCCGGATTTCGCCTGTTCCTATAACGCGCTGGGCGTCGCGCTCCAGCGCCAGTCGCGGCTTCCCGAAGCCCGCGCCGCGTTTGAGCAAGCCCGTAAGTTGACACCCAACTGGGCCTTGCCGCCGCTGCAAATCGCCAATCTGTTGATTGCCGCCAATGAGCCCGCCAGGGCATTGCCCTTTCTGGCGGATGCGACTCGGCTTTTCCCCACGTCCGTAGGTCTGCAATGGTCGCTCGCCCGCTTGAATCGCGTGCTCAAACGTCCCGAAGCCTTCCTGGCGGCAGCGCGGGCCGCCATCGCCATCAGCCCGAACTATGCGCCCATCTACGCCGAATTGGGCGCTTTTCATGAGGCCAACGGCGACACCGCCAAGGCCGTGCAAGCCTACGACGCCTACCTCACGCTGGCGCCGAATTTTCCGGACAGCACCGGCATCCGGGACCGCGCGCAAAGACTGCGCAGACCCGCCCCCAGTCTGCGCCGTTGATCCCCGGCCGCGGCGTTTCCGCAATCCAGTGACGCTGATACAAGTTAGGGGATTTCCAGCCGTCCTTGCTATAGTGGGAGAACCCTCAGTATGGACCTCAAGGAAATTGTTTGCGCGCACAGTCCGGACTCCGACGACGCCTATATGTTTTATGGCCTCGCCACTCGGAAGGTCCGCTCGAAATTGCTTAACTTCCGGCACCAGTTGGAGGATATTCAATCGCTCAATCGCCGGGCAATGAACGGGGAATACGAGTTGACGGCGATCTCCTATCACGCCTATCCCTACGTGGCCGATAAGTACTACGTGATGGCTTCTGGCTCCAGCGTTGGCGACGGGTATGGACCCATTCTGGTGGCGTTGCACCCGATGAGCGTGGACGACCTGAAGGGCAAGCGCATCGCGATTCCGGGACGACTGACGACCGCGTTTCTGACGTTGAACCTCATCCAGCCTGATTTCATACCGGTCGAAGTCCCGTTCGACAGAATCCTCGACGCGGTGAAGGATGGGGCGGCCGATGTGGGTCTGGTGATCCACGAGGCGCAGTTAACCTATTCCAAGACCGGCTTTCATCAAATTCTGGACCTGGGCAAGTGGTGGAAAAAGAAGTTCGACTTGCCATTGCCGCTCGGTTGCAATGTCTTGCGGCGCGACTTGTCGCCGGAACACCGGACCGAAGCGTGCCGGCTGATGCGGGACAGTATTCAGTACTCGTTGGACAACCATGAGGAAGCGCTAGAATACGCCATGCAGTTTGCCCGCGACATGGAGCCGGAGTTGGCCAACAAGTTCGTGGGGATGTACGTGAACCACTACACGGTGGATTGCGGCGACATCATTCCAAAGGCGGCGCAGAAGCTGCTGGACATGGGCCACGAAATTGGGTTGATCCCGAATCGCGTGGAACTGGAAATCGTCCGCTAGTCCGAAACAACTTTTTGGGCTGCTGCCGCGTCCCTATTTGTATGCATTTGGCGTTCCTATCGGTATTGATGACCGCGGCCCTGCTAGCGGCGCAGGACGACGCGAAACAGCGGCTGAAAACGGCACGTTCGTATGCCAAAGACGGCAGTGCGGGCGTGGAGCGGCTGCGTCCGTTATTGAGCGACAGCGACGTTGCCGTGCGGCGGGCCGCTGTCGAGTCACTGGTAACAATTGGCGGGCAGCAGACGCTGGAGCCGTTGACCTTTTCGCTCCGCGACGGCGACGGCGAGGTGCAGCGGATGGCCGCCAACGGCCTAGTGAACTTTTACGTGCCGGGATATCACAAGAGCGGCTGGCGGGGACGCCTGAAGCGCGGCGCGGACTCGGTGTTGGAGAGGTTTCGCGGGCCGGATGAGCCCGTCGCGCCGGCCTACGTGACAGCGCGGCCGGAGATCGTCGCGGCTTTGGGAAAGGTGACGGCGGAATCGGCATCAATGGAGGGGCGGGCGGCCGCGGCCCGGGCGCTCGGCGTACTTCGGGCGGGTGCCGCGAGCGAGCAGTTGCTGGCGGCTCTGCAGACCAAAAACACCGCTGTGCTCTACGAGGTTTTAACGGCGTTTGAAAAGATCCGGAACGCGGACGTGGCGCCGCGACTCTTCTACATGCTCCGTGATCCGGATGTAAAGGTGCAATTGGCGGCGATCCAAACTGTGTCGCTCCTGGGGAACAAGGAAGCCAACGCGCCGTTGCGGGAGGCGTGGGAGCGGACGAAAAGCGACCGGGTTCGGGGAGCGCTGCTGGAGGCGATGGCGATG
>CAMDKT010000301.1 GCA_945900935.1 Candidatus Sulfopaludibacter sp. SbA3
CGCGGCGAGGGTCTCCACAAGATCGATGCTGTGATTCACCAGGCGGTCGCCGATAGTAAAGCGGTGGGCGCGACCGAACTTCCCGGCTTTAGGGATCAGCCACAACGCCAATTCGTAAGCCTTTTGAACGATAGACGGGGCGACTGTGGACAAGTCCGTTTCCATCCGGTTAGCGTAAACTGAAAAGAAGACGCGCACAATGGAACCTTGTGGTCTTGTGCGCTGAAAGGGTACATGGCCTACCGTGTTGCGGGGCGGCTCCTGGAACAACAATGCATCCAACGTGCGCGCCTCGAACCGCAACAACAATCAACCAGCGAACCGGAACAACAATATCGGCTTTCGTTGTACCGGGGATGCGGAGCCGTCAGAGCCGCGAAGCCAGCCCTAACAGGCGTATTCGCGGGAGTGCAATCCGCTTCCGGGCCGTGTTCCCGGAGCCGTTGA
Organism: Candidatus Sulfopaludibacter sp. SbA3; assembly: GCA_945900935.1. Classification (GTDB taxonomy): domain Bacteria; phylum Acidobacteriota; class Terriglobia; order Bryobacterales; family Bryobacteraceae. The sequence goes on from CAMDKT010000301.1 coordinate 448, forward strand.
TGTAACGGCTCCGAACAGCAACCGGGGCCGGTCCTGTGGTAGCCCTTTTTATGGGGCGAAGCTTGATCGGCTCCATTTGCGCGATGGCTGGTGATGCACTTGTGAACGACGCTGCAATGGATTGCTGTAATGACGGTGTCATTACGTTGTGTTATGCTTCCCATTGATGGAGGAGTTCTCATGGGTACGATTCAACTGGAAAAGGCGAAGCGCGACACTCTGAACATCCGGATAAAACCGGAAGTGCGCGGGCTGATTGATCGAGCGGCGGAGTTGGCGGGGAAGAACCGGACAGACTTTGTACTCGACGCCGCGCGGGCGGCGGCCGAGGAGACACTGTTGAATCGCACGGTGTTTGTCGTCAACCCCAAAGCATATGCCGAGTTCCTGAAACGGCTGGATGCGCCGCCGCGTCCGAATGCGCGGCTACGCCGCTCCCTGCGGACGGCCGCTCCATGGGAGAAATGAGAGATCTGCTACCGCCTGAGCCCCTTGCGGAACAGCACGACATCGGGGATTTCCATTGCGGGGAGGCATCGCTTGACGACTGGCTGAAGCGCCGGGCGAGGGCCAACCAAGCGAGCGGCGCTTCCCGCACCTATGTTGTTTGCGAAGGAAATCGCGTGATTGGCTACTATGCGCTGGCCTCCGGAGTGGTAACCCTGGAAAGCGCTCCGGGCCGGTTCAGGCGGAACATGCCAAACCCGATTCCGGTAGCTGTGCTGGCGCGTCTGGCTGTAGATAGCGAAATGCACGGGAAGGGCCTGGGCCGCGCACTATTCCGCGACGCTGCGCGGCGGGTGGCGCAGGCGGCTGAGGCGATTGGCATTCGCGGCATCGTTGTTCACGCGATATCGGAGGAGGCCAAGAGGTTTTATCTGGCGCTGGGATTCGATGCGAGTCCCAGCGAGCCGATGACGCTGATGGTGACGTTGGCCGACATTCGCGCGGCGCTTAAGGACGGATGAATCAGCGTTGCGCGGCACCGGCGCGGCCCATGATAGGCCACACGTCAACGATGTCGTTGCCCTTGGCGATGTAATAACGGTCGTAACAGTTGGTGCTCATGTCGAGGTTACTGCAGTAGATTTCGACGCGGTCGCCGACCTTGATTTCGCCGCCGCCGTCCTTCCATTTGAGTAAGCCGTATTCAGCGCCCTGTTTGTCGACTTGCAGCCAGGTTTTGCCTTTCACCAGGTCAGTGAGTTGGGCCATGGCTTTGTTGCCATAGTCAGTGGTCACTTGACCGGCGTGATGCTTGCTATCCACGGTGGTGAGGACGGACATGGAGCTTTCGAAATCCGTATAGGTGGCGTCGTCGGACTTACCGCCGACCTGGCGGTAGATGGAATCCATGAAGACATAGCTGCCGCATTCGAGTTCAGTGAGGCCGAGTTCGTGGTCCATGTTGTAAGTGCCGGTGGAGCCGCCGCTGACGATGCCGACGGGGAGACCGGCCTTCTTGGAGAGGGCGACGGTTTCGTTGACGCCGGCGAGGTCATCGGCGGATTTTTTGCGGCGGGCGGTCCATCCCTTGGTGTGGGACGCAGCACCGGAGTAGGCCATGTAGCCTTCGAAACTCATCTGTTTGGACGCGGCGACTTTTTGCGCGAGTTCGAGGGCGGGCTGACCGTTGGCGATGCCCTGGCGGGTGAGGCCGGCGAAGACGGAGACGACGACTTTGCACTTCACTTTGGCGGCGGCGGCGGCTTCTTCCACGTTGGCGACGACGGCATAATCGTCGACGACGAACATGAAAGTCGGGTCCTTCTTCGAAAGGGCGACGGCGCGGAGAACGTTATTGAAGCTGGCGGGCTGCTTGGTCCAGAGGACGCCTTTGATGCCGCCGTTGGACATGAGTTCAGATTCGGCGATGGTGGCGGCGGTGATGCCGATGGCGCCGAGGGCCATTTGGCGTTTGGCGATATCGACGCTTTTGTGGACCTTGACGTGAGGGCGGAGAAGGATGGGCGCGGTCTTGGCGTAGTCCGCCATCGTCTTCAGATTCTTTTCGAAGAGGTCAATGTCGACGACCATGCAGGGCGTGGGCAACATGTCCTTGGTCATGCCCTGGAAGTTCTTGCGGGCCATACGCTGTTCGAATTCGGCGTAGGGGAATTTCTTGGGGTTGGCGCTGGTTACGGTTGAGGCCAACAGGGCGGTGGCGCTGGCGGTGAGAAACTGGCGGCGGGAATTCATGGGTGGGTCTCCTGCGGTAGAATATATCGCGGATCGCGATTTGGGACAAGGCTGGTGTTCAAGAATCTGATCCATTTTTTCGGCTTTTTCCTCTCGGTGACGGCGGCACATGGATTTGGGCGGCATCACGGGCGCGGTGATGCTGGTGGCTCGCAAGGGGCAGATCGCATTCGTCGAAGCGCAGGGCGTTATGGACGTGGAAATGAAGAAGCCGATGACGCGGGACACGGTGTTTCGCATGGCCCGGAGTTCAAGGGGATGGAAGAGCCGGGCGGGACGCCGATCGAGTTTCAACCGGGCTCGCGTTGGATGTATAGCGCCAGCGCGGGGTTGGTGAAGAATGAGAATTCGCTGTCGATGTCGAGAAAGGTTTATTTTGCCGGGGGCGGCGGTTTGGTTTCGACGGTGGACGATTATTCGCACTTCGCGCAGATGCTGGCCAACGGCGGAGAGTTGAACGGGCTTCGGCTGTTGAGTCCGCGGACGGTGAAGCTGATGGGTTCGGCGCATATTCGGTCTACATTGCCGGGCCGCCGGGGGGGGATCACCGGATCTCGGATGGAAGATATCGTCGCGGTGATGCAGGCGATTGTGAAGTAGGCGGGGCGGACGCGCGCATTGTGCAACTCGCGGCAAAGTTCTATTTTTGAAGTAATGACATTTTTCCAGCGGTTTACGTTTTCGATCTTCGCCGTCGCGTTGGCGGCGCAGAATCCGTTGGCGACGGCGGCCGATCCATTTAGCGGTACGTTTCAGAATGAGCAAATGAAACTGGAGCTGTCTCGCAAGGGCCAGGATTATAGCGGCGTCATTTTCCTTGGCGGACAGTCGCTCCCGGTGAGGGCGAAAGCCGCGGCTGGTAAACTGGCCGGCACGTTTGAGAGCCAGGGCCAGACTTACAATTTCCAGGCGACACGGGCCGGAACGCAGATCTCGCTGACAACGGACGGTACGACGCATTTGCTGGAACGGGCCGTTGCGGCGGCGGCTCCCGCTGCGCAGCCGCCCGCGGTGGTGGGCGAATGGCAAGGCCAAACCGGAGTCGTCCGTGTGAATGCCGACGGCACGGCAACCATGGGCGACAAGACGCACCGTTGGACGGTCGAGGGGAATGTCATCACCTTCGCGGGCAACGGCGAGTCCATCAAAGTTCCCTTCGAAATGGCGGGCGACACATGGACATGGAAGTTTCCCGAAGGCCAGTTGGCGCTGACGCGAATGAAGGCGAGCGATACCACTATTGCCGGCTCGTGGCAGGGACCGAGCGGCAATGTCCAGATCAATCTGGACGGTACCGCGACGATTAGCGGGGTGATCTATCGTTACACGCAGGCGGGCAATCAACTCACGCTCAGCGGACCGGATGGCACGTTCGTTGCCGCGCTGCAGCGGGCTGGCGATTCCATGACGTGGGTGGTCAACGGCAAGACGCTGACGTTTCAACGCGCCGCGACAACATGGGCGATTGGCGGCGGCGGCGGCCTGCTTCCTGAACTGGTGGGGAAGTGGTGCCAGGCGACGAACTTGAACAACAGCGCAGGCACTTACGGCCGGAGCGCTTGCTTCACATTGGTCGCTGACGGCAGCTTCAAATATGCGAGCGATTCTTCCGCGAGCGGGCAGTTGGCCGGCGGCGCCTATGGCACGGCGTCGGACAACAACGATGCCGGTACGTGGACGGCCACGGCCAACACGATTACATCAACGTCCAAGAAAACGGGTGTTAGGACGTTTCGCCTGGAAAAGCGGAATCATGCGAAAACCGGCGATCCGATGTTAGTGCTGGACGGCGCCCAATTTACGACGGCTTATCTAAAGGCACCGTGGCGTTAGTCTAGAACGAAATCCGCATGCCGACTTTGCGCGCCGAGAATGCGGGCGACGGCGGCGAAATCGCCAGTGGAATTTGGAGGGCGGCACCACGCCAGTTTAACTGTATACTGTTGGCCATGAAGACATCCCGCCGCCGCCTGCTCCAAACCGCCGCCCTCGCGCCCGCCGCCGCTGTTGCCGCCGCGCCGGCTGTTAAACGCACCGCCGCTTCGCCGTCGGCGCTCTACGCGAGCCTTGGGATTAAGCCCGTGATTAACGGAGTCGGGGTCGTCACGGTTCTCGGCGGATCGCTAATGTCGCCCGAAGTCGTGCAGGCGATGGAAGAGGCTGGCCGCTACTTTATTCCGCTTCCGGAGTTGCAGAAAAAAGTCGGCGCGCGTTTGGCCGAACTGCTGCAGGCGCCGGCGGCGATGGTCACTTGCGGCGCGGCTTCGGCGATCAGTGTCGGCACTGCGGCGTGCCTGTCGCAGGGCGACGCCGCCAAGCTTCGCCAATTGCCCAATCGCGATGGCATTCGCTACGAGGTGATTCAGCAAAAATCGCACCGCTCCGGCTACGAGCACCAAATGGAAATGTGCGGTGCCAAAGTCATCGCCGTTGAGACGCGCGAGGAGTTGGAAGCCGCCATCAGTGAACGCACCGGCATGTTGTTCTTCTTGAATAAGGCGGATCCGCTGGGCAAGATCAACGCCGAAGAGTTCATCAAGATCGGCAAGGCGCGCGGCATTCCCACGATGAACGACGCGGCCTCCGACGCCACGCCCAAAGAAAATCTCTGGAAGTACACGAAGATGGGTTTCGATCTCGTCATCTTTTCCGGCGGCAAAGCACTGCGAGGGCCGCAGGCCAGCGGACTGCTTTTAGGCCGCAAAGACTTGATTGAGGCTGCGCATCCCGCCATGTCGCCGTTCGGCGGCATCGGCCGGGGAATGAAGGTTGGCAAGGAAGAACTCTGCGGATTGCTAGCCGCGGTCGAGCGGTATCTGAAGGTCGATCATCAAGCCGAAGGGCGCGAGATCGAAGCCCGCGTGACATCCATTCGCGGTGCGTTGAAAGGCGCCAAAGGCGTCCGCACGGAACGCTTTGTCCCCGTCATTCAGAACGAGGTTCCCCACGTTACGGTCCATTGGGATGAGGCTTCCAAAGGCCTGACGTCCCAACAGGTGAGCGAAAAGCTGCTGGCGAGCGAGCAGCCTATTCATGTGCAGCGAACGGGAAAAGGCGAGTTGACTATATCGGTGTGGATGATGCGCGGCAACGAACACGAAATCGTCGGCAAGCGGCTGCGCGAGATTTTCTCGGCTTAGTGCTCCACTACCGCCCGGTCTGTTGAAGACGCAATCCACGTTGCTGATTTCAGGACTGTCACGTTCAGAATTAGGTGGCGCACTGCCATTCTAACTACCGCTCTCCGCGAACTCCGCAATGGGCTCGCCTGGGTCGGCAACACTGAAGGGAACAGCACCATGCCAGACATAATTTTCTGCCAGCAACAACAACGGCAGCAGCAGTAGTAGCGACAAACGATATACTGGCAGGGATGTCTCCAACAGATATGAAGATGTGGCTCTTGATAGCCGAAAGCGTTGCGAAGATCCTCGCGATCGTTGTCGGAGGGGTGTGGACTTATTCCTTGTTTGTGCGCAATCGGCTGCGATACCCGAAGGCGGAACTTGAGCTTGTCGTCCAACACTTTCCTCTTGGCTCCGGCAAAAGATTGCTGCATTGCGCGATAAAGATCACGAATTGCGGAGATGTGCTTCTTCGGCCAAGCACGTGCAAACTATGTCTACGGCAGGTCATCCCAGTGGACAAGGAGGTTCAATTTCTGGATGGCTGTGACCCGGTGCTGGCTGGAGAGCACGAGTTGAAATGGCTCTTGATCGTTGAACGAAAATGGGGAAAGGTAGCGGAGATTGAGCCGGGGGAGTCGGACCAGATCCATACTGACTTTGTAATCAACGCAGACATTGAATTGGTGCAATTCTACGGTTTCGTCGGCAACCCGAGAAAATTGAAAAATGACTTTGGGTGGCCTTTGACGAGGTTTTACCCACTCTTGGATCCCAAGTCCGAATCCGCCGATTGATGCGAATTATTGAGCGCGGCTGAGTTTTCTACGGCGTCGACATCTTGCCCCCAGCACTAACCGCGTTAGTGCAGAGTGTACCTTCCAGCCGCAGTTGAGGATGGCCCAAACGGACGATCTCGCAACGGAGTCGAATGCTTCCAACGACGGGGCTTTCGGCGTTGCGAAACTGTATTGCGTTGGGAAGCGGCGTGGTGAGAGGTTTTTGCAACACCGTGGGGTGGGCCAAGTCTGCCAAACACTGTTGACGGAAGTGCGCCACTTAATTCTGATATTCAGATCGACACCGGTCACCCGCGCCTTCATTCTCTTTGGCGGGTCGCAGGCCCATGGGCACTCCCTTGCGGTCGCGGCTCGGAAACAGATTCCGATACGCGAAGTGTTGGTAACGTTAAATCGAGACAGTCCCTTAGCTCAACGTCCCGCGCGCCGTGATGACTTCCGCCTGTAAATACGGCCGCAGAACTTCCGGCACCACCACCGAACCGTCCTTCCGCTGATAGTTCTCAATGATCGCCACCCACGTCCTTCCAACGGCCAAGCCGCTGCCGTTTAACGTGTGCGCCGGCTCCGCTTTTCCTTTCGCGGTTTTGCAACGAATGGCGGCGCGCCGGGCTTGGAACGCCTCAAAACTCGAACAGCTCGAAATCTCTTTGTAGGCATTCTGCCCCGGCAGCCAAACTTCCAAATCGTACGTTTTTGCTGAGGAAAAACCCATGTCGCCGGTGCAGAGCAACACGCGGCGGTATGGTAGGCCCAGCCGGTCCAGG
>CAMDKT010000302.1 GCA_945900935.1 Candidatus Sulfopaludibacter sp. SbA3
CTTTTCGTGGCTGCACACGTATTTGATTAAGGCGCGCGGTTTTTCGGAGTCCGAGATGGCGGTGGCCGCGTCGCTGCCGTTTTTGCTGGGAACGGCGTCGAATATAGCGGGCGGTTATGTCAGCGACGCGGCCTGCCGCCGGTGGGGACTGCGCAGCGGACGAAGGCGCGTCGGCGTTACGAGCCTGACGGTTTCGGCCATCGCGCTGCTGGCTGCCGCGGCGTCGACGGACAGAATTGTCACGATCATTCTACTCACGCTGAGCTTTGGCGTTATGGACCTGATGCTGCCCTCGGCGTGGGCCATTTGTTTGGACATTGGCGGGAGCCATTCGGGCGCGGTGACAGGCGCGATGAACACCGCCGGGCAGTTGGGCGGCTTCCTCTGCACGCTGGTGTTTGGCTATGTGGTGAAATACTTCGATAGTTACGACGCGCCGCTGGTGCTGATCGGCGGTATGTTGTTTTTGGCTGCATTTCTTTTCTCGCGCATTGACGCGACGCAACCGTTATTCCCCGCTCTAAAAGGAGACTCATAAAATATGGCGACTATTGCCCTGCTCGGTGCCGGAGGCAAGATGGGCTTGCGCCTCACGGCCAATTTGATTGGAAGCCGCTTCGCGGTTCGGCACGTTGAGATCAGTGATCGCGGGCGGCAGGCGTTGGGCGCAATGGGGATCCAAACGGTGAGCCTGGAAGAGGCGCTGGAGGGCGCGGACGCGCTGTTGTTGGCGCTGCCGGATAACCGGATCGGATCCGTCCTCGCGAGTATCGAAGGCAAGATTTCCGCCGGGACGATGGTGATGATGCTGGACGTGGCGGTGGCGCACGCGGGGCTGCTGCCGGACCGGCCGGACTTGACGTATTTCATTACGCATCCCTGCCATCCGCCAGTGTTGAGCTACGAGACCGACCCGCTGGCGCACCGCGATTTCTTCGGCGGCGAGCACGCGAAACAGCACATTGTTTGCTGCCTGGCGCAGGGGCCGGAGGAACAGTATTCGTTGGGCGAGGAGATTGCGCGGACCATCTACAAGCCGGTGATGAACTCGCACCGGTGTACGGTGGAGCAGATGGCGATATTGGAGCCGGTGCTTTCGGAGACGATTCTGGGGACGTGCCTGATGATGCTGCGGGAGGCGACCGATGAGGCGGTGCGGCGGGGCGTGCCCGAGGCGGCGGCGCGGGATTTTATTTTGGGACACATGCGCGTGGAACTGGCGATCGCGTTTCAGGAGAAGGAAGGCGCGTGCTTCTCCGATGGCGCGTTGAAGGCCATTGAGCGGGCGAAACCGGTGCTTTTTCAGCCGGATTGGAAGCGGGTGTTTGAGCCGGAGGCGATCGCCGAGAGCGTCCGGCATATCACCGATCCGAATTCATGAACACCTCGGTCATTCGCTATCGGGTGGCGGACTTTCTGAAAAGCCATGCGCCCTTTTGACTCTGTTCCGGAATCGGAGCTGCTGACGCTCGCCGCCAAGGGCCAGGCGAAGACGCCTTTTATCTGAATCATCCAGCAGGGTCGAATCGAGCTGGTGCTGGAGCGGACGGACGACCGGCATCTGATCGACGTCGTTGGCGAAGGCGGTATTTTGGGCCTGGACCGGTTCGTTGGCGACGGGAGTTATCGATGCTCGACATGCACGATGACCGATGTGATTGTGTACGTGATCGATGCCGGAGAGTTCGAGGATTTGATGGCGCGGCATCCCGATGTGGAGCGATATTTGGACGCCCATTTCTCGGTGACGACGACGGCGGCGGAATTCCTGCGGGCGCGGACGGCGGATTTGCGCGCGGATCTACCGGAACTGGGGGATAGTTTTTCGACGCGGGAAGCGGTGCGGTTGCTGATGGATAATCGGTCGGAGGCCGCGCGGACGGGCGATATGGTTTTAACGGCAGCCGATTTGGCATTGTTTTGCGGCGGCAATCCGGCGCGGCTGCTGACCGATATTTACAAGGGACGGTCGGTGGGCGAATTGACGCCGCTGCTGCGGCTGGCTGAAAAGGACGCCATCGACGCCGGGTTCCAACCGCCGCAAGCCCGTTATGCGTGGTTCGCCTACGGTACATTGGCGCGCTGGGAGTTGTTGCGATTTGTACCGCCGAAGGCTGGCATCGTTTTCGACGCAAACCGCAATGTTTTCACTGCCGCGTGATGTGCCTCGCCTTCACCCGTTGGGTGAAGTGCGGAGCAGTTGCGACGCCCAATAGACGCGGGCGTCCCGCGCTATTTCGACCGGCTCAACTGCCGGATTCAGGATTAAGGGCGACATTGGGGCGACGGCGAGAGAAGCGGCTTCTCTCAGAGAATCGCTGGAGCATTTCCACGTTTGTCATTTGGGAAATCACGAATCTGTTCCGGCGGATGAGAATGCAGCCGCGGATCCTGCCGAAAACCGCCGCCCGGCGCTGAGTCGGCAGTTACCTGACGGCCATCGTTACGCCGGCCTGACTGCTCCGAAGTCCGATTTTCAGGACCACCGGAACAGCCGGGCCGACGGGTGTATCCACCGCCAAAACGAAGTTTACCTGCACCAGTCCGCGAACGAGCCCAGGGGCGCCGCCGGCATAAACCACAGTCGCCGGCTTGCCGCCCACTTCGATGCTCACCGGAGCCACCGGCACCGGGAACGGGCCGGTCAATGACGTGATCGCTCCATCCGAACAGGCCGGGTTCGTTTGCCCCTCGCCAGTGCCGAAGAGGATCGCCGTTCCGCCGCGAACGGTGGCGTTCGCGAAGCTGTTGAGCGTGAAGTTCGGATGCAGAATCGCGCCGGGACCGACGCCGCTGTTGGACTGGGTGAAGAGGGACGGATAGGTGGCGAAGACGGGCAATTCCACCACGTTCGTCCACGAACCGTTCGACTCCACTTGGACTTTGACCGAAGTTTTGCCCGCCACATTGCAGGGGACAATGGCGTTGATCTGGCCGCCGGAAACGAATAGCAGCGTGGCGGGCGTGCCGTCAAACAATACCTGCGTATTGGCCAAACGGTTGCTCACTTGACCGTTCAAAATGGTCAAGGGCAGAGTGGTGGCCGGTCCGATTTGCTGACCGAAGATGGAGATAATCTGGCCGGGCGACACCGCCAAGCCGCTGAGGTTCCCAGCCCCGACGACGCCTCCGGTAAAGATGCAAGCTCCGCTGGCGGAGAGAACCTCGATACGAGTGGCGCGGACGGAGCTATTGGCCTGCAACGCGCCGGTAACGGAGACGCAAGCGCCCAATGCGGCTGCGCCTTTAACGGTATCCAGCACGGTGTTGGCATCGGCCGTTACGTCGCGGCCGCCAATTTTCCATGCGCCGGCCACGCCGCCTGAAGGGAGCAACTGGACTGCGCCCTCAAAGCGATAAGCGCCCGCGCCTTGCCGGCAGAAACTGGCGGGTTTGGTTTCAATACGCCGCGCGTTCACGGTATTGTTGGCGCCAAAGTCGCCCTTGACCTCAACGCAGACGCCGGCGGCCGGAGCTGTGTCTTCCGATTCAATGCGTGTCTCGGCGGTGACGGTGACGACGAGACCGCTCACGTTCCAGTTGCCGATCAGGCCGCCCGATGGCAGCGCCGTGATGGTGCCAAAGAACGAGACGTCCGACTGGCGGTCCAGTCCATTGCTGCAAACGCCGCTGCCGAGAATCTGGACTCGCGAGGCGGAAACGGAGTTGTCGGACTCCAGGCGCCCTTGGACTTCCACGCAGCTTCCGGCTGCTAAGGTGCGGCCAAATGGCGTCAGAATTGTGGCGGAATTCACCAGCACCTTGCGGCCGGAGATCACCCAGATCTGCGCGCCTGGTGCCGGGGCGGTTTGTACCGTGCCGCGGAATTCGAGCTGTCCCTTTTCGGGACCGTTGTCATCCGGACGGCAACCGCCGATGCCCGAACTAATCTCGATTTTTGTGGCGGCGAGCGAGTTATCGGCGTTCCGCGTGCCCTTCACCTCGGCGCACGAGCCCACGGCGACGGGGCCGCCGTCCTGCTCGATCTTCGTCTGAGCATTGACGCGCACGAGGGTGCCGGCGACTCGCCAGTCACCGATTAGGCCGCCAGCCGGGAGTTGCTCCACCGCGCCAAAAACTTCGACAGAGCCCGAAGCCGTGGAGTCCTCGCATTTGGAGGCGGGCCGCGTGTCGATATTGGCCGCGGCAATGGCGTTGGCGTTACCCGGCGCGCCTTTGATGTCGACGCATGCGCCGACGATGGCCGGACCGCCGCTATTGGTGGTGATGCGCGTCTGAGCGGTTACCTGAATCGGCCGGCCGCCGACGGTCCAATTACCCACGACTCCGGCCGCGGGGAGGCTTTCGATCTTACCGGTGAGGCGAACACCGGACGGTCCGTCGGCAAAAAGTGATAGGCCAATTAATAAAACAGGCAAAAATTTCAAGGTAAACATGGGAGCTTCTTTCCTAAACATCGTTTTATCCCGCGTATACCGGGATTGATGGTATCTGTGCATGTGACAGGCCAAAACGAGTCAGGATGATTAGCGGACCGACGCGAAGACCAACGCCAAGGCGATGAGGACCAGAGCCAGCAGCACCCCAGTTAACAAAAATTGGTTTCCGCCGAGCCCCTTGGGCGCGGGCGCAGCCAGTGGGTTCGTGCCCAAAACCGCCGCCGCTGTCATGGTCGTTTCGTCCTGCGGGAGGGGAAGGGGATTCGCGAAAAGCCGCTGGTTATCCGGGGGGAGGGTGGCCAGCACCGCGCGCATTTCGACAATGAAGTCGTCGACGTGCTGGTAGCGTTCGGCCGGTTCCTTGGCGAGAGCTTTTCGCAGAATCCGTTGGAGTTCCCCTTCGCAGGTTCTTGCCCTCGCGTGAGAGCGCGGAGTTCGCCCTTGAACGGTAACCGTCCTTCGGCCAGATTAAAGAGGACAAGGGCGAGGCCGAAATCCGTAATTTTAACGTCGCCGTCGAGGGTGATCAAGATATTCTCCCCTTTGATATCGCGATGGACGATTCCTTTCTGGTGCGCGGCGCGGAGACCCTCGCCGATCTGAATGGCGATGTCTGGGCGGCGGCGGCTAGGCTTCGCGGAGGCATTTCAGCGCGACCGTGCGGCGATGGTTTGACCGGTCATTGACGTTTCTACTGTCCCTATCTTACTTGGGCGAGGATCTCGTTGAGATGCTCCAGGCCCACAAAGCTTTCAGCGTAGATTTTGAAGATATTCTCCGTCCCGCTGGGGCGGGCTGCGAACCAGCCGTTTTTTGTAATTACCTTCAAGCCGCCAATGGGGGCGTTGTTGGCTGGGGCGTGGGTCAGGATACTTTCAACCGGGTCGCCGGCGAGCGTGGCGGCATCAAATGTTGCCAGTTTTTGCCGTTGTTCGGGGGTGGCGGGGACGTCGATACGCGTGTACGCCGGGGCACCGTACTTTTCTGTGAGCGTCTGGTAGTGTTGACCCGGATTTTTTCCTGTCACGGCGGTGATTTCCGCTGCCAGAAGGCAGAGCAGCAGGCCATCTTTGTCGGTAGTCCAAACCTGGCCGTTGCGCTCCAGGAAACTGGCGCCGGCGCTCTCCTCGCCGCCGAAACAGTAGCTGCCGTCGCTTAAGCCGCCGGCAAACCACTTGAAGCCCACGGGTACTTCGGCTAAGGGACGGCCGGAGGCCTTGACCACGCGGTCGATCATACTACTGCTGACCAGCGTCTTGCCGACGGCGGCGAATTGGGGCCAGTTCGGACGGTTCTGGACGAGATAGTGGATGGCGACGGCGAGGTAGTGATTTGGGTTGAGCAGGCCCGCTCCGGGGACGACGATTCCGTGGCGGTCGGCGTCGGGGTCGGTGGCGAAGGCAACATCGAAACGATCCTTGAGCGCGACGAGGCCGGCCATGGCGTAGGGGCTGGAGCAGTCCATGCGGATTTGGCCGTCGTGGTCAAGGGTCATGAAGGAAAACGTGGGGTCGAGCTTGGGATTTACGTTTTGGATTTTGAGTTGATATTCGGCGGCGATGGGGGTCCAGTAGTGGAGGGACGCGCCGCCCAGGGGATCGACGCCGAGATTGAGATTGGCGTCGCGGATGGCTTCCATGTTGATGGCGTCTTTGAGATCTTCGACGTACGGGGTGATGTAGTCGTGGTCGATGATGTAGGTGCTGTAGGCGGTGCGGCGGACGCCGCGGTTTCGGTTGGTAAGCAGTTCGTTGGCGCGGTTTTGGATCCAGGAGGTGACATCGGATTCGGCGGGGCCGCCGTTGACGGGGTTGTACTTGAAGCCGCCATCGGCGGGGGGATTGTGGCTGGGGCTGATGATGATGCCGTCGGCGAGGTTGAGGGGTTGATCGCGGTTGTAGCGGATGATGGCGCGGCTGATGACCGGGGTGGGGGTGGGGCCGTCATCTTTCTGCACGTATGTGGCGACGCCGTTGCCGGCGAGGACTTCGATGGCGGTTTGCTGGGCGACGCCCGAAAGGGCGTGGGTGTCCTTGCCGAGGAATAGAGGTCCGGCGGTGCCGTGGGCGGCGCGGTAGTCACAGATGGCCTGGGTGATGGCGAGGATATGGGTTTCGGTGAAAGTGCAATTGGCGGTTTTGCCGCGGTGACCGCTGGTGCCGAAGGCGACGCGATGGGCGGGGTCGGCTGGATTGGGGGTGTTATGGAAGTATTCGTCTTCGAGCGTGATGGGGTTGATGAGGATATTTTGCGGGGCGGGTTTACCGGCGAGGGGATGAAGAGGCATCCTGTATATTATGAACCGGCGTGTGTTCTTGTTTGGCGGCGTGGGTGCGATTTCCCGGCCGATGGTGAAATTGACATCGGCGGAGTTGTGGCCGGTGAGGGCGACGCCGCGGACGGTTTGGCTTATTATTCGGCTCCGGTCGGACGCGGGAGTGGATGGGCTGGGGGAGGCGTCGGACGCATTTGGGATTTACGCGACGACGGCGGAGAATGTGGCGGCGATGCGGGTGGAGATGGCGCGGCAGTTTGCGGTGCTCGCGGGGCGATCTCCGTTTGACGTCGAGTATTTCCGCCAAACGGCGCGGCTGGGGAGTCTGTTAGCGAGGACTGTGCATTCGGCGCTGGAACAGGCGATGTGGGACATGGCGGGGAAGGTGTTGGATGTGCCGGTCTATTCCCTGCTGGGCGGGAAGACGAGGGACATGTTGCCGGTGTACGCGAACATCAACCGGGCGGCGACGCCAAGGACGCCGGAGGGATTTGCGGCGACGGCGAAGCGGGCGGTGGCGGATGGTTTCCGGGCGCTGAAACTTGCGCCTTGGGATAATTTTGTGGATTCCGAAGCGTTTGTTGAAAAGGGAATTGAGTGCCTGTTCGCCGTGCGCGAGGCCGTGGGTTCCGGCGTGCGGGTAATGACGGATTG
>CAMDKT010000303.1 GCA_945900935.1 Candidatus Sulfopaludibacter sp. SbA3
ACGGAAATGCCGAGTGCAATCAGCGGACCTGCAAATCCGGCAGGGTTTCCGTCCCGGCCTTCCCCAGGAATCCCGAGTAGGCTCCGTCAACCGTGGCTGCCATCCCGAAAACGTTTAAGCACCCGACGGGGGGTGACGGGGAGAACCCGCCGATCAAGGACATCGCCATGAGATTGTAGCGGGCACTCGCGCCGGCAGAGTCAATCACAGAGGGGAAGTGGGCCGCTAAGACGGGTGTGGCGCAATCGAGTGTTCGTGCAGCGCGGCGCCTCCTGGAATCAGAGGGATTTGTGGAGCGGGGGAACGGACGGGAATTCGAGGAGCGCTAGAATCGCTCGCGGCCGGCTGGTTACCGAACTGCGGCCAAAGCTAGCGGATTTGGACCAGATTGCCGCCGATATGCGTTCGGCGGTGAACTGCGGAAACCTGCAAGCGTTCTATGAGCGCGATCTGCGATTTCACTTGATCCCGCGAGAAGGCTGGGAATCCGGTGCTCATGCAGATGTTGCGACGGTTCCGGCGCCGTTGTTTGCGTTCGTCATCATACGCACACACCAGTAGATGGAAAGTCCAGAGCGCTGGATCCGAATATCGGACGACACAACAGCATTCTGGCGGTAATCCGCGAGGGCGACCCAGCGGCCGCAGCGGCGGAGGTAGGGGGGATTATTGGCTACTTCTCGACGGACATCGACGAACTGACGCACCGAAAAACAGTGTGCGAAAGAGGACATAGCTGCCTCTCTTTTGCACCGCGAGAACGAATTCGATTTCAGTCAGCGGAGCTTTTCGAGGGAACGAACTGTTTGGGTCTCGTGGCGGAGCGAAACGGATCTTGGCGTGATAAGCTACGGGCGGTTTGTTTATGTGGCTTCGATTTGTTTGCTTCGCCGGTTTAGCCGGGGCGTTGGCTTTAGCCGACGAAAAGACGGAGTTCCTTGAACGTGAGGTGCGGCCGCTTGTGGCGGCACGCTGCCACTCTTGTCATGGGCCCAAAACGTCGTTTGCCGGACTCCGTCTTGACACTGCCCTAGGTGTTCAGTCTGTTCAGAGTAAGCTGCTATCTGCGTTGCGAGGCGAAGGGGGCCTTAAGCGAATGCCGCCGACGGGGCCGCTAGCAGCCGGTGAAATGGCGACGCTAGAGCGCTGGATTTCCCTTGGCGCACCTTGGCCGACTGGGAGAACAGCAGCGAAGGAATTCGACTTGGCGGAACGTCGCCGGGACCACTGGGCATGGCTGCCAATTCGGACCGTGCCTTGGCCGCAACGACAACTTAGCACTAGCGCCGGGCGGGCGGACGACGCTACGTTGCTGCGCCGCGTTACGTTTGATCTAACTGGCCTACCTCCCACACTCGAACAGATTCGTGCGTTCTCGCTGGACGGTTCGTTTGAGAAGGTTGTTGACCGCCTTCTCACCTCCCCGCGATTTGGGGAACGAATGGCGCGGCGATGGATGGATCTGATTCGTTACAGTGAATCCCATGGTTCGGAGGGCGATCCGGACACGCCCCAATCGTGGCGCTACCGTGACTATCTCATCCGTGCGTTTAACGAAGATGTTCCGTATGACCAGTTGATCCGGGAGCATCTGGCCGGCGATTTGCTGCCGAACCCGCGCATAAATGAAAAAGAAGGTATTAATGAATCCCGGCTGGCGCTGGCGCACTGGCGAATGGTGGAGCATGGATTTCAACCGGTGGATCCTTGGGAGGATCGGGTGAAGTGGACTGACAACCAGGTAGATGTCTTTTCGAAGACATTTCAGGGGCTTACAATCTCCTGCGCCCGTTGTCACGATCATAAGTTCGATGCCATTTCCCAGAAGGACTACTACGCGCTCTTAGGCATTTTTGCCTCTGCACGTCCCACGCAATCGGCGATCGACGCCCCACAGGTATTGAATTTGCATCGGGAGGGGTTGGCGTCGTTGAAACCGCGCATACGCGCGGAGCTCGCGGAGCAGTGGCGTGCCGAGGTGCCTGGGCTGGTAAATCGTTTGCCATTGGCGGTACGTACGGCATCGCTCGATTGGCTGCATCCGTTGTTCCCATTGTCCGCTTCGGATAGCGATCTGCAAGACTGGGCCGCAAAAGCGCGGAAGGAAATGATTTCACGGCGTGAGTTTAACGGGAAGAATACGGTGAAGCGATGGAATCTAGCCGAGCAGTATAGCCAATGGCCAAGACAAGGCGTTGGCGCACCGGAATCATATTCGACGGCTGGAGAGTTTTCGGTGCTGCCGGATGGTGAAACGGCGATAAGCGGAATCTACCCGGGCGGGGTGTACTCGCATTTACTGTCGAGTAAGCATGGCGCAGTGATCACTTCACCACGGTTCAAGATTGATAGCGACTCGATCAGCCTCCGTTTCCTAGGCGGCAACTTCAGTTTTGCGCAGTTGATTATTGAGAATTATGCAGTGCCTCGCGGCGGGATATTTAACCTGCGCGATAGTGCTAAACGCGACGAAATGGGATGGGCTCGCTGGGACACGAGGTTCTGGAAAGGCTTTACGGGGTACATCGAGTTTTCGACCTTGCAGGAGGCGACGTTGATCGGCGGTGACGAACAGGACGGCCGGTTGAACCGGCGCCCGCCGGCCCGTCACGCCGGCCGTTCGTGGTGGGGTGCGCAAGACATGGTCTTTCAAACGAGTCAGACGGTGCTCAAGGAAGAACTGACTCCGGTGAATTACGTGCTGGATGCTGTACCCGCAACGGTGGACGAGTATGCACGGTATCTGGAGAACCGGCTTGGGCAGGCGATTGCAGCCTTTGCAGCCGGAAAAATGAGCGATGAGCAGGCGGCGTACCTGGACTCTTTTGTGCGTCTCGGTTTGCTGCCTAATCGGGTCAGCCCGCTTGTTGCTGAGTATCGGCGGCTGGAGAACGAAATCGCGGTCCCACGCCGGGCTCCCGGGATTCTGGAAGAGGCTGGCAGCGATCATCCATTGCTGGTCCGCGGCGATCCCAAGCACTTGGGGGAACCTGTGCCACGCCGGTTTCTCACCGCCCTTGACGGGAAGGCTTACGCAGAGCCAAAGTCGATGCGGCTTGCGTTGGCCGAGGACCTGACGAAGGCAACGAATCCGCTCACAGCGAGAGTGATGGCGAACCGGCTGTACCAGTATCTGTTCCGGGAAGGAATCGTGGCGACACCCGACAATTTTGGCAAGCTTGGCGCAGCGCCGAAGGATCTGGAGCTACTGGATGGGCTGGCGACGCAGTTTGTGGTGGACAGTTGGTCGATCAAGAAATTGATGCGGCGATTGTTGCTCTCAGCGGCTTACCAATCTCGTGATCTACCAACGCGGCGCCTGGAGGCGGAGGAGATTCGTGATGCGATTCTCGCTTCCTCCGGACAGCTCGACCTGACTATGTACGGGAAATCCGTGCCGGTGTACTACGCGCACGAGACCGGCGCCACAAAAGGCGATCGGGCGAAGGGCCCGCTGGATGGTGCCAATCGCAGGAGCGTTTATCTGGAAGTACGGCGAAACGCTACTCATCCGTTTCTCGAGGTTTTCGACGTCTATAAGCCAACTTCCACGCGCGGCCAACGAGACGTCACCAATGTTCCGGCACAGTCGCTGGCTTTGCTTAATTCTCCGTTCGTTTTAAAAGTATCCGAGAAATGGGCGTCGCAGCTGGGTACGCATCCCGACCGCGTGAACCAAGTGTATTTGCAAACGCTAGGCAGAGAGGCGACGGCAAAGGAAAGGGACGAGGCCGAGAGCTTCGCGGCGGAGACGAAGTCGATGGCGCCGGTTGTACAGGCGATCTTTAATTTAAAGGAGTTCCTGTATGTGCGGTAAGCAGCGCCGATTCTTCACGCGCCGGGATATTTTGCGGAACGCCTCACTGGGGTTCGGCTCGCTGGCGTTCTCGTCACTGGCGGCACAGACCAAGACCCATTTTCCGGCGAAGGTGAAGAGTATTATCTTTTGCTACATGTCCGGCGGCGTGTCCCACATTGACTCCTTCGATCCCAAGCCCCGGCTGATCAAAGAAGCCGGGCAGCCTATGCCTGTGCCGATTGACCGCACGATGTTTAACCAGAACGGCAATATTATGCCAAGTCCGTGGGAGTTTAAAAACTACGGTCAATCTGGCATGCCGGTCAGCGATCTGTTTCCACACATGGGAGCAGTGGCTGATGATCTTTGCCTAATCCGCTCCATGACCGTGAAGTTCATGGAGCATGCCCAAGCCAACAATTACTTTCACTCGGGAAACCCGTTGACGGGATATCCGACGATCGGTGCGTGGGCCACGTATGGACTGGGAACGGTGAATCAGAATCTGCCAGGATTCATTGTTCTCGGCAGCGGGGAGATTCCCCTCGGCGGTATCAATGTGTATGGGAGCGGTTTCCTGCCGGCTGTGCATCAGGGTTCGTTCATTTATCCCGAGCGTCCGGAGCCGCTGCAGGATATCACGCCTAAGGCTGATGCCGCCGTGCAGAAGAGGCAACTGGCGTTCATCGCTGCCCGTGATCGGGAGTATCTTACAAGTGCACCGAATGCCCAGGTCGAAGCTGCGATTCAGAACTACGAGACGGCATATCGGATGCAGACTGCGGTGCCGGAGCTCGTGGATCTGCGCGGTGAGTCAGACGCAACGAAGAAGTTGTACGGAATGGACTCGCCTAATAAGGAAAAGGCCGCCTATGCACGCCAGTGTCTGCTGGCACGTCGGCTCGTCGAGCGGGGCGTGCGCTTTGTCGAACTTTCGCACGTAGCACCTCCGGGCCTCGGAGGAGGGAACTCGTGGGATCAGCATAGCAATCTGCGCGATGGGCATGCCAAGAATGCGTTTGTTGTCGACCAACCAATCGGAGCATTGATCCGGGATCTGAAGAGCCGGGGATTGTTCGATGAGACGCTCGTGATCTGGAGCGGCGAATTTGGCCGCGTGCCTTTCGTGCAGGGAAAGGACGGGCGCGATCACTGTCCGTCGGGTTTTTCGTTGTGGCTGGCTGGCGGTGGCGTGAAGGGCGGGACGATCTTCGGTGCAACCGATGAGTACGGATACCGGGCGGTGGAGAATGTCCTCACAATCCACGACCTGCACGCCACCATCCTCCATCTGCTCGGTCTGGACCATGAGCGACTGACATTCCGCTACAGCGGGCGTGATTTCCGCTTGACGGACGTGCATGGCCAGGTGATCCGGCCGATTTTGCGAGGATAGCTACTCGACGGTTCGGGGAAGGGTCCAACGGTCTGTATTGATATGCAAGGTATACAAGGTGACAGGGTTCCGGGCTCCCTTCACGGCGTCGAGTGGCAGGTCCCGTTCGTCGACAGACTGTTCGGGCCATCGACATAGACCAGTAATCTTCCCGGTGTTCGCGACTGCCGATCACCCGATTATTCTTTACGACACAACCGCCCTGCGGCTGGGAACATCGGATCTCGCCGGCTGGCAGAGTCGAAGCTCTGCGCTGGCGCGAAGGTGGAACCAGTTCAGATGGCGAGAGCCATGACGGCATCGCGAAGTGTGTCATCGCTGACCAACTGTGCAGCCATCGATTTGTCAGGTGCCACGCCGAAGAGAACCGTTCGTCCAAACCCATTCAGGAATGCGCACAACATTTCAGCGGCCCGAGTCAGGGCGCGGTTCCAACTGCCGGTGTCCGAATTTCCGTGGTGGCTGGGCAAATTCGGGGGTGGATTTGTCAAATAAAGCGGCACCGGCGTGTGATAGCCTTATGGCGATTCTGATGACCCGAAGGGCGCTCATTTCCGCAGCCGGCGCGACGGTTTTTGCAGCCGCGAAACCAATTCGCACAGCCGTTTACGGCATGGGGCACGCTCATGCGATGGGCAAGGTCGCCGCGTTGCGCTCACTGCCTCAGTTTGAATTGGCCGGCGTTTGCGAGCCGGACGCGGCCCGCCCTCGAACCAACAAGGCTCTGGAAGGGGTTCGTTGGGTCAATCAGCGCGATATTCTCGATGATGCGTCTATTGAGCTGATTGTGGTGGAATCACGCGTTCAAGAGAATCTCGCGTATGCCCGCCAGGCTGTCGATGCCGGTAAGTTTGTTCACCTCGACAAAGCGCCCGGCGTTAGTTTACCCGCCTTACGCGATCTGCTGGCCGAGGCCGACCGGCGCAAACGAACGGTCCAGATGGGATATCAGTGGCGCTATCATCCGGCCATGCAGGCCGCCCTCGAAGCCGCTCGAAAAGGCTGGCTGGGCGACGTCTATTCGTTCCGCGCGCGCATCGACAAACCCATGGGCGCAGCCGACCGGCGCGATCTCGCCGCCTTCCGTGGAGGGATGATGTTCGAACTCGGCTGCCATCTGATTGATAGGGCCACGGATCTGCTGGGCAAACCCACCCGGGTCACAGGACACCTTTGGCACCACGGCCCCTACGACGATCAACTGGCCGATAATACGCTGGCCATCCTGGAGTACCCGCGCGCAACCGCGGAAATCTCGATTGCGGCCATGCATCCCAACGGCAACACTTACAGGACCGTCGAAATCACAGGAACGAACGGTTCTGCAACAGTGCGGCCGTTCTCGCCTTACCGTCTTATCAGCGATCTTAAGAATGCCGCCGGGCCCTATCCGGCAGGCTTGAAAGAAACAGCGTTCCCACCGGACCGGTTGCCCGGATTCTCTCCGGATTTCTTGGAGTTGGCTCGCGTGATTCGAGAAGGCGCACGGGGAGGGATCGCACCTACATTTTCGGCGTGGCATGACCTTATGACCCACGAGGTCCTGCTCAAGGCCTGCCACGAACTCGAGTAGACAAAGGAGACTTATGCGCAGACTATGCGGCGAGCTGCTGATTGCGTCAGCCCTATTGGGGATTTTCTCACCCTATTTACCTGCGCAAGTTGGAACGGCCATATTGAATGGAACTGTACGCGACCAATCGGGCGACGCCGTTCCCGGCGCAACCGTAACGCTGGCAGGCATCGAACAACAGTTCGAGCGTGAAACCATAACTAACGGCACCGGCCAGTATGTGCTACCCGCCATTCCGCCCGGACGCTATAAGTTAACATCGAGAGCCGGCGGCTTCAGGGACACCTCCATCGAAAATATTCAACTGTCCGGCGGCCAGGGCAGCACTCTGGACGTAATGTTAAACGTGGCGGGCACCACTGAGCAGATAACCGTCTCCGGCGCGCCGCCGCTCCTGCAAACCACGAATGCCAACGTCGGCGCCATCATTGAAGGCAAGAGGCTGGAGAGTCTGCCGGTGTTGGGCCGCAACTTCACATCTCTTCTGCTGACACTGCCTGGCGTCTCTCCCGCGACGCCT
>CAMDKT010000304.1 GCA_945900935.1 Candidatus Sulfopaludibacter sp. SbA3
GGCCGCAGGGAGGGCTTCGCCCTCCCTGCGGCAGTGGGCGCTCCGCGCCCACTAAGAGTCAAAAAGTAATTGTCGTTGATCCGGAGAAATAGTTGTCGCCGATGCGAAGAAATAGTTGACGCTGGACAACTTGGGTAGGCTGATGCCTCACAACACCATCGCCGACTCCGCCTTCCACGCCGTGACGCGCCGCCGCTGTTCCGGGCGCTTTTCCTCAGCGCGTACCCTCCGCACCCGCTGTCGCGCGTCCGCCAACCACAGCCGGAACCGTTTAAAGTCGCTGCGGTCGCCACGTTCGCTCCTCCCAGCCATAACGCCGTAACGTTCCCGGAGGAAGGCCCGGACCGTGACCGCGCCGCCGCGCAGTCGCTCTTCTACGGCCTGCGCTTCGCCGATCCAAACCGACTCGGAGACCGGCCGAAGAATATGCTGGATCAGATTCTGATCGTCCGATGCCGAACGGAACCACGGCGACAAACACATGCACGTCCTCGCCTTGTGTCGTGACGGGGATCGACACTCGGCATGGCACGGGCGCGCTCACGCGGCTCGAATACCGTTCCAGCGGAAAGGCCGTGCCGGCGGCCGGCGAGCAGCAGCCGGTCACGACTCAGTAGCCCTTCTCGTCGTTCGCCTGACAAGGAAAATGCCCTCGGCTCCGTCCGGGTACAGGTTGAATCGAGGATCTAAAAAGGTGAGGGAGGGTGCGGGGCCTACGCGGCATCTTGAATCAGTAACGCGGCGCGCTTACCCACCGCGGCGAGTGCCGCTTCCAGCACTTCGAATTTCGTATTGTGAGCCGGGTCCACGATTCGCGCGACGTGTTGCCGGTGGCAGCCGAGCCGGCGCGCCAGTTCGGACTTGGTAATTCCCTGGGCGCGCATCGCTTCGTAAAGCGCCAATTTTGCCACCGTGCCGGCCGCCAGATAGATCATGATTTGGCCGCGCTTGGGGTTGGATGGAACTGGCAACGGCTCTCCCTTTTCCACGTAGAACGAAAGAGCGGCGGCCAGGCAATCGGCGGCGATTGGGTTGGCGGTTTCCTTGTCCTTCCAAAACGTGTGTCCTTCCGGGACATCGGGAAACGAAATAAGGTAGGTTTCGTTGTCGTCGCGCGAGAATCGGGCTGGATACGCAGTGTGCATGGGGTCTCCTTGCGTGACCGAGGCCTACTTGAGGCCGAGGTCTTTCTTGATCGAGTTGGCAAGACCCTCGCGGAGATCCTTCTTATGACCGTGCATTGGAAGGACCGTTCTCTTATCGCCGAGGAAAACTTTAAGGTGGCTGCCAGTTTGCGTGCCGAAAGTGCATCCCTGTTTGGCCAACCATCTCTTCAGTTCTTGGCTCGTCACAAAACAAGTATGCAACAATTATGTTTCCGTGTTAACAGGAATGTTGCAGCCGGATCGAGCTAATTCCGCGGCGGCGGCCTGTGGCGTGACGAAACCGTCCCGCCAGGCCCGCTGGAATTCACCCCCCCCAACGGGCACCTGCCATTTCCCTCCATCCGACGAATTCCCGATTCGCGCCGGACATCGAAACTGGCAAATCATCGAGGCATAGTAACCTCTCCCGATGTGTTGTTGCGGAGTGGAATGCCCCTACTGATTCTCCTTCCACTCCTCATACCACGCCATCTGAATCGCCTCCAGCTTGCCCTCATTCGACTTCGCCGCCTCATCCGCAAAATCGGGCAGCGCCAGCACGCTCTTGTGCAAATCCGTAAATCGAACAGTCAGCGGATCGGTCTCCGGATGCGCTTCGTAAAGTGACAAACCGATATCTTCCGCGTCGAGCCACGTTAGCTTCTTCATGCGTCTATCTTCGTTCCTTTCAAAGCGCCCCGCACGGCCGTGTTCATCATCAATTCGGCTAGCTTCATGGTCGCCTTATTCAGCGCCTCCAGCTTATCCAGAATCAAATGGTGATTCTCGCCGTGATAGGCCAGCAGCAGCTCGGCAATGCTGTTATCGACCAGCGCCCGTTCCCCATCCGTCAACTCCATATACGCATCGTCGCCCTTGGCTTTGTCGACCGCGTTCAGGATACGGTCCGCCTCCACGCGCGCTTCCCGCACTTGCCGCTCGTTGAAATCCTCTTCGGCCTTGGCGAATGATTCCAGGATCATCGCCTCCACTTGCTCATCGGACAAACCGTAACTCGGCTTCACTTCCACCGTCTGCAATTTGCCCGTGCGCAGATCCTTCGCGCTGACGTTCAGAATCCCGTTGGCGTCGATCAGGAACCGCACTTCGATCTTCGCCATTCCGGCGGGCAGCGGGTCAATGTCTTTCAAATCAAAACGCGCCAGACTGCGGCAATCCCGCACCATTTCGCGCTCGCCCTGCACAACGTGAATCAACACATTGCGCTGGCCGTCGACGGCCGTCGTAAACGTCTCCGCGGCCGTGGCCGGAATCGTCGAGTTACGGTGAATCAGCTTCGACACCACGCCGCCCATCGTCTCGATCCCCAGGCTCAATGGCGTCACGTCCAGCAGCAATTTGTCATGAACATGGCCGCTCAGAATTCCGGCCTGCACCGCGGCGCCAAGCGCTACTACTTCGTCCGGATTCAACTCCGTATGCGGCTCCGCTTTGAACAGCGCCCGCACCGCCTGCCGCACCATCGGGATGCGCGTCGAGCCGCCCACCAGCACCACTTCATCAATCTGTTCCGGCGTCACGCCCGCGTCGGCCATGCAGTTGCGGCAGGGTCCGAGCGTCCGATTGACGATCGGCGTGATCAGCTTTTCCAGGACATCGCGCGTAATCTCGCGGCGGTACGCGCGGCCCTGGTAATGAAAGGCGATCGTGGTCACCGCCAGCGTTGAAAGCTGGTGCTTGGCCTCGATCACCGCGCGCCGCAGCGTCTGTACCGCCACCTGGTCGCCGCTCAAATCGGCGCCCCATTCGGCCGCTATATCTTCCAACGCCACGCGCAGCAGCAGATTGTCGAAATCATCACCGCCCAGATGTGTGTCGCCATTGGTGGCGAGGACTTCGAAGATCCCGTCATGGAGCTTGAGAATCGAAATGTCAAAAGTCCCTCCGCCCAGATCGTACACCGCCACGATGCCGTTCTCGCGCTTGTCCAAACCGTAGGCGAGCGCCGCCGCCGTCGGCTCATTCACCAGCCGCATCACCTGCAAGCCCGCGATCCGGCCCGCGTCTTTTGTGGCCTGGCGCTGCGCGTCGTTGAAGTAAGCGGGCACGGTAATTACAGCGTGATCAACCGGCTCCCCAAGGTAGGCTTCGGCGTTCTTCTTAAGCTGACGGAGTATTTGCGCGCTGATGCCCGGCGGCGTGAATCGCTTCCCGCCCAGGGATAGTTGAATCACCATCTCGCTTCCCGGCGCAATGTGAAAGGGAAACAGCTTCAACTCGTCCTGCACGTCGGAGACACCGCGGCCCATTAGCCGTTTTACCGAATAGATCGTGCGGTCCGGATGGGTGATGAGCCGTTCGACCGCCGCCGCGCCGACAATCGGCTCGCCGTGTTCGGGAATGGAGACCACGCTGGGAACGATCGGTGAGCCATCGACGCCAGGGATGACTTTGGGCGCCGTAAGGTCCATGAAAGCGACGAGTGAGTTCGTGGTGCCGAGATCAATGCCGACGACTTTATGCGGCTTAGGTTCGTCTCCGAAATCAATTTGGAATAAAGACATGAGGTTGGGTTAAACGAGCGCGGCGCGGGCGTCCCGCACGAGGTTCTGTAAATATTTTCGCCGGTTCAATAGGCTTCGAAGTTCACTGAGCGCATCCCGGCCTGGAGCGGCGTCGTAGGCAACAAAAATACCATCGCGCGCGGAATCGATTTCCGAAAGAATCCGCTCGAATTTCGCCAGTGCGCGGGCGACTTCCGCTTTCGCGGCCGCGTCGCCATTGCGAGCTTCCTCCAGCACCATGTTCAGATCGAAAACTTCTTCCAGCAGTTCAGGCGGAACATCCCGCCCGCGTTGTTCGCTGATATTGAATCCTTCGCCTTTCAACACATATTCCGCCCGCGCCACCGGATCTCGCAGCACTCGCCAGGCGTCATTGAGAGTCGCCGAAGCCGCCTCAGCGTAAGCCAATTGCGCCGCCCCGGCACGCGCGTGCCGGTCCGGGTGCCATTCGCGGCTGTTGGCGTAAAAACGGCGCTGAAGGTCTTCAACATCCAGCGCCAGTTTTTTCTCGATCCCGAAAATAGCGAAGTAATCGGACGGTGGAGGACCGGAAAACATGTTACGCCGAGAACGATGTCCCGCAGCCGCATGACTTCTGCGCGTTTGGATTGATGAACTCGAAGCCGGACTGTAAGATCGATTCCTTGTAGTCCAGAATCATTCCATTCAGAAAATTCATGCTCTTCGGATCCACCCAGACATCAACGCCGTCAAACGTGAAAACATGATCGGTGGTGCGCGGTTTCGTGTCGAACTTGAACTGGTAACTCAAGCCCGAGCAACCGCCGCCGAGAACGCCCAGGCGCAGCCCGCCCGTCACGCCCTGCTTCTCAAAAGCCTGGCGAATCTTGCCGACGGCCTTCGGCGTAACTTCGATTGCCGGCGCTGCTTCGGTCGTTGTCATCTAGTGGGCTACCGTTTCAGCCGCAACCGGAGCGCCCTGCTTGGTCCGGTAATCGTTGATTGCCGCCTTAATGGCGTCCTCGGCGAGTACTGAGCAGTGGATCTTCACCGGCGGCAGCGACAGTTCGTTCACGATATCGGTGTTCTTGATGTCCAGTGCTTCATCCACCGTCTTGCCCTTCAGCCATTCGGTCGCCAGCGACGAACTTGCAATCGCGCTGCCGCAGCCAAATGTCTTGAACTTCGCGTCTTCAATGACGCCCGTCTCCGTGTTCACCTGGATCTGCAGCTTCATCACGTCGCCGCACTCGGGCGCGCCGACCATCCCGGTCCCCACATCGGTGCGGGCTTTATCCATCGAGCCGACGTTGCGCGGATTATTGTAGTGATCAACAACTTTGTCAGAGTAAGCCATGATGTTATTTCCTATTCTTTAATGCGCGGTCCATTGGACCTTGCTCAAATCGACGCCGTCCTTGAACATCTCCCAAAGCGGGGAAAGTTCGCGGAGCTTGTTAACCACGTCGATCATCTTCTGAGCGACATAGTCGACTTCGGCTTCCGTATTAAAACGACCGAGTCCGAAGCGAATGGAAGTATGAGCGAGGTCGTCGCCCAGTCCGAGCGCCTTTAACACGTAGCTCGGTTCCAGCGTGGCCGACGTACACGCCGATCCGGAGGAAACCGCGATATCGTTGATTCCCATCAGCAAGCTTTCGCCTTCCACATAGGCGAAGCTCATGTTGAGGTTATTCGGCAGCCGGTGCTCCATGCTGCCGTTAATGTAGACTTCTTCCAGATTGGCTTCCAGCTTCGCCCGCAACCGGTCGCGCAGTCCCCGCAGCCGGACCGATTCAACGGCCATTTCCTGCTGCGCCAGTTCGCATGCCGCGCCCAGCCCGACGATCGCTGGAACGTTTAACGTCCCCGACCGCATTCCCCGCTCATGCCCGCCGCCATCCATCTGCGCGGTGAGTTGAACACGCGGACTCTTGCGACGCACGTAGAGAGCGCCGACGCCCTTGGGCCCGTACAATTTATGCCCCGTGATCGATAGCAGGTCGATGCCGTCCGCAATCACGTTCACAGGAATCTTGCCGCATGCCTGCACCGCGTCGGAATGGAACAAAACGCCCCGTTCCTTAGCGATCTTGCCGATTTCCGCCATCGGCTGAATCACGCCGATTTCGTTGTTGGCATACATGATGCTGATCAGAATCGTCTTATCGGTGATGGATTCCCGCAACATGTCGAGATCGATCAAGCCGTCGCCCTGCAGCGGCAGATACGTAATCCGGCAGCCCTTCTTTTCCAGGTGCTTGCAGGTATCGAGAACCGCTTTGTGCTCGGTCGCCGCCGTGATGATGTGGTTGCCCTTTTCGGCATACATCTCCGCCACGCCCTTGATGGCCAGGTTGTTCGATTCGGTGGCCCCGCTTGTAAAAACAATCTCTTTAGAGGTCGCTCCGATCAGCGAGGCGATCTGCTTGCGGCCCTTTTCCACCGCGTCTTCGGCCGCCCAGCCATAGGCATGATTGCGGCTCGCCGCGTTGCCGAAATTCTCAGTGAAGTAGGGGATCATCGCATCGAGCACGCGAGGATCCACGGGCGTTGTCGCGTGATTGTCGAAATAAATCGGCTTGGACATGTTGCTCTTTCTAAGGATTCAAAACAGTCAGATAGGGACTCGAAAAATTCGTGTGCGGCCCCGCCGCCCCGCCATTCACGCGCACTCCCGGATCGGCGGCCAGTTCCGTGATGGACATGTTTCCCAACACCGCCAGAATGCCGTCGTGGACCCGCCGCAATGGATCGCGTATATTGCAGCGTTCCTGATGCGCGCAATCGTCCCCGGTCTCCGTGAAACACGAAGTCAGGAATACCGGGCCGTCTATCGCCCGAATCACATCGAGCACGCTGATCCTGTCCGGATCCCCAGCCAAACGGTATCCTCCGTTTGTCCCATGCTCCGACGCCAGGAACCCGCTCCGGGCGAGTCTCTGCAAAACCTTCGAAAGCACCGGCACCGGAACCCCAAATCGGTCGGCAACCTCTTTGGCGCTCGCCGATCGCGGACGCACCACCGTCAGGTGCTTCAGCGCAATCAATCCGTAGTCGGCTTTCTTTGTCAGCTTCAGCATGGTTTGCCGTCACGATCTCTTTTTTCGAAATCGGACTGTTTAGGTCCTACTTGTATGGTAGCGCACCAGGTTCCGGGTTGCAACTCTGAAATTGTCATTCAGTAGTCCTTTATCCTTAACAACATAAAATAAGACCAAAGTAGTCGTGCATTCCCTCCTCTCTCGCCCCCGTTCCCCGCCGCGCAGGGGAAAACTTGAGCGGATGGCACCCTAGCCGCCGGATGCGGCAGAACGGTTCTACGATATGATCAAAAGCGGCTACTTTTCACCCGGTTCGGGTACAGCCTGAACGATCATTGAAAAATAGCAGAGGTCATGCGGACAGGGGATTCGGGTCTGAAGGAACACACGTACTGCAATTGGGCGCGGAGATAGCCGGATGATCCGTATTTTCCGCGTCTTCATACCGACCTCAAGACTACCGAGTTCTCACCAACCTGACAACGCCCCCTCTCACTGCTTCTTATCCATATTCATTTTGAGTTGAGATCGTTCAATGGACAGAGTGATCAATCGGTCGATGAGCTTTTTGAATCGTTTGAAATTCGAGACCTCGGCC
>CAMDKT010000305.1 GCA_945900935.1 Candidatus Sulfopaludibacter sp. SbA3
CGCTTTAGTTCGCCCCGCCCAACTGCCGAGGCTCTTCAAGCGGAATACCAGCAGGTCGAAGATCCGATGTACGAGCAGGAGCTTGAGGGGCGGTTTATCACATTTCGGCGAAATCTTAAGTTCGCCCACTCCGTTACGCAAGTTGCCGCAAGCCCGAATGCGCCGTTTCACGCAGGGCCAAAAAGGCGGCGCCAGGATTAGGCGCGCCAAAAATACTGTTGCCGGCCACCAGCCATTCCGCTCCGGCCTTCACCGCATCGGCCGCGTTCGACGCGCCGATCCCACCGTCAATCTCGATCTTGAAAGCTAATCCCAAACGCTCCCGCCGCTCGGCAAGCTGTCGAACTTTGTTCAACGAATTCGGTAAAAATTTCTGCCCGCCGAATCCCGGATTCACCGACATAATCAGCACGAAATCCACAACTTCCAAAACCTCGTCCAGCGTCGACACCGGTGTCGATGGATTCAACACAACGCCCGCCTGGGCGCCTTCCGATTGAATCAGCCGCAGCGTCCGGTCCAGGTGCGGACACACTTCCTGATGCACCGATACGCTATCGGCGCCCGCCTCGATAAAAATTGGTGCGAATGCGTCCGGGTTCGTGACCATCAGATGCACGTCAAGGTGAGCGCGAGTGATTTTACGGATCGACTGCAACACCGGCGTCCCCATCGTTAAATTCGGAACAAAATGCCCATCCATCACATCGAAGTGCAGCATCGACGCGCCCGCCGCCTCCACTTGCCCGATGTGTTCTCCCAGCCGGGCGAAGTCCGCCGACAGCAGAGATGGCAGAATTTCAATCATTTGGACACTATCTGTCATGCTAACACGGCGTGGAAATATCCGTCTCCGGCGTCGCGACCAGGCAGCCGGTATCCCTGGCTCAGAATCCGATCCCCGAAGTGGCCCGTAACTTCCTCATTTTCTTCCGGTTCCAACGAACAAGTCGAATACACTAACCGTCCTCCAGGCGCCAGCACCGCCATCGCCGCCGCTAGAATTTGCACCTGTCGCTCGGCTTGGCGAGCGATCTCCTCTGGAGTGACGCGCCACTTGATCTCCGGGTTGCGTCCAAAAGTGCCCGTCCCCGAACACGGCGCGTCCACCAGAATCCGATCGAAAACCGGTCGAAACGGAAGCGGTAGCGAAGCGTCCAACTGCACCCGCCGCGCCACTGGAATACCAGCCAGCCGCTTCCTCGACCGGTCGCACGCAACAGCTTCTACCCCGCACTCCGCCGCCTGCAGCGTCTTGTTCCCCGGCGCCGCGCACACATCCAGAAAGCGATGATACGCCGCCAATTCCAGCAGCGGAACAATCTGCTGGGCTCCAATGTCCATCTGCCGCTCGCCGCGTTGGTGCACAGGCGGCTTCGAAAGAAAATAGCCCGCCGCCGCGTGGGCCGCCACCGCCCCGAATTTACGCTCCCATCTGTTCAGCACCCAGTCCGGCATCGACAGCGCCACCGCATCCGTGGGATAGGAAACCGCATTCCGGTTTACCTTTCGCAAAACAGCATTTACATATCCAACCGCCGACGCCTTCCGCGCCCGCTTCACCAGTTCAACACTCGTCGAAACCGCCGCATGAGCCGGAATCCGATCCAGATACCGCAGTTGATAAATCCCAAGCCGAAGCGCGTTTCGAACTTCCTTGTCCAGCTTGTGCGTTCGCCCCGAATAATGTCCAATCAAAAAATCCAACTGCGCCCGGTGCCGCAACACGCCGAACACCAGTTCACTGGCCAGATGCGCCTCCTGCGCGTCAATTACCTTGGCCCGCAACAAGTCATCGGCGAACCCGCCGTTTTCCACCGCGTCCAATACATCAAAAGCTAAACTACGGGCATTCAGGGGCATTAGCGTCAAAAACTAAAGTAGCGCAACTATACGGAAAATGGCGCGCACGGCGTACAATACTGAATTGCAGCCGTATCGGGTCACCGTCGTAATCCCCACTCTTTCCGCCGATCATACTCTGTGGGACTGCGTCGACGGCCTGCATCGGCAAACCTATCGGGATTTTTGCATTGTGATTGTTGACAACAGCGGCAGCCGGCGCGTCGAACAAAACTGGCCAATCGAAACTTCCCGCCAAGGCGTCGCCGTCCTCCATCCTGGCGTCAACACCGGCTTCGGCGCCGCTGTCAATCTGGCCGCCCGCGAAGCCCTCGCGGATTTCGTCGCCGTCATCAACGACGACGCCGTCGCCTCCCCCGATTGGCTGAACGAACTCGTATCCGCCCTTGATCACCACCCCGAAGCCGGCTCGGCCGCTTCCCAGGTTCGCCTCCACGGCGTCGAGAACGCCCTCGACTCGGCCGGCATGTTAATCGCCGCCGATGGAACCAGCAAGCAGCGCGGCCACGGCCAGCCGCCGGAGAGTTTCGCCCAGCCCTGCGAAGTGCTGCTCGCCAGCGGCTCCGCTTCCATCTATCGCCAAACAATGCTCACCCAAACCGGCGGTTTCGACGATTCGTTTTTCCTCTATTGTGAAGACACCGATTTGGGTCTGCGCGCCCGCTGGGCCGGCTGGACCTGCCGCTACGTTCCCTCCGCCGTCGTTCATCATCGATACTCCCATTCCGCCGGAAGAGCCTCAAAACTAAAAGCCTACTTCGTCGAGCGCAATCGCCTGCTTCTCATCGCCAAGACCTTTCCTCTAACGCGGATTTTCCGGGCGCTCATCGCAACGCCAGTTCGATACTTTCATCATCTCCTCGCCATGCGCCGCGGACAGGGCGCCGCCGCCCACTTTCAGCAAGATGGCGAAAGCGCCTGGACCCTCGTTGCCTGCGTCCTCCGCGCTCATCTGGCCGCCGCCGCGCGGCTCCCCAAACTCTGCCGCCAGCGCCGCGCAATTCAACGATCCGCGAAAATCACCCCCGCCGAATTCCAATCGGCCCTCAACCGCTTCTCCATTTCGCTCCGTCAGGTGGCGCAATTATGATTCAAGCCACCGGCGACAGACCGCTCATGATTCTCATCCCCGCCTTCAACGAAGAAGGCGCGGTCGGAACCGTTATCGGCGAAGTTCGCGCCCTCTATCCAGAACTGCCAATTCTTGTCGTTGACGATTGCTCGGCCGACGGCACCCGCACCGTCGCGCTCGAAGCCGGAGCCGACGTGATCACCGTGCCCTACCATCTCGGGCTCGGCGGCTGCGTCCAGGCCGGCTACCGTCTGGCCTACGATCTCGGCTTTCATTACGTCATCCGCTTGGATGGCGATGGCCAACATGACCCCGCCTATGTCGGCTTAATCCGCGATACCCTTTTCCGCTCCGGCGCCCAAATGGTCATCGGCTCCCGCTACATCAACGGCGGCGGCAAACACACGTCGTTCGCGCGCGGTATCGGCATCGTTTTCTTCCGCTGGTTTCTGGCGATTATACTCCGCAAGCAAGTGCATGATCCTACCTCCGGCTACGTCGGCGTCAACCGGCAGGCGCTCGAGGTCTTCGCCCGCAGTTTCCCGTTGGAATATCCGGAAATTGAAGCCCTCGTCGTCCTGCAGCGTCTCACTTTCCGCTTTGAAGAAGTTCCCGTAAAAATGCGCGCCCGCCTGGCCGGCACTTCTTCCATCACCGCCGTTCGTTCGTTCTACTATGTTCTTCATGTTCTTCTGGGCGTCGTCGTGAATATCCTGAAGTATCAAGGGAGTACCCGCCGCCCGTAGCGCGCGTGTATCGAAATGGACAGACTGCTCGCCATCATCGCCTGTTTCAGCATCCTCCTCATCGGGGTTGTCTTATTCAACATTCGCCGCGCTCATATCCGCGTCGAATACTCAGTCAGTTGGCTCAGCGCCGCATTCGTATTGTTCGTCCTTTCTCAATCGCCATGGCTCCTTGGACAATTCGCGAGCCTCATCGGATTAAATAGTCTGCCCGTCGCGTTACTTATCCTCATCGGCGCCCTCTTCCTCGTCGTCTTCTTCCGCTTCTCCGTTGTTATGTCCGACCTCAAGGACGCCAACATCGCTCTCACTCAAAAAATAGCGATCCTCGAATACCAACTCAACGCACTCCATGAAAAGCTCCAAGCCTCCGATCGAAAGTAAGCCCGCGCCAAAGCCCGATCAAACGCGCTGGCCCATCCTCCTCGGCCTCCTCGCCTTCGCCTTTGCCCTGCTGGAAGTCTATCGGCCCGCCCTCTCCGGCCCCTTCCTCTTCGACGATCTCTACCTTCCCTTCATGACCCCCAACTTCGCGCAAAACCCTCTGCGCGACTGGGTAACTGGCGTCCGCCCCACATTGCAGGTAACTTACTGGCTCAATTACCGCCTCTTCGGCCTCGATCCCTATTACTTCCATCTCGTCAATCTGGTCCTCCACGCCGCCGCCGGCTACTTCGTCTGGCTCATCGCCCGCAAACTGCTGGAGTTCGCAAAACTGCACGCGCCCGTTCTCAATATCTACGCCGCCTTCGCCGCCGCTGTTTTCCTTTTGCACCCCCTCCAATCGGAATCCGCCGCCTACGTGGCCAGCCGTTCGGAGGTCATCAGCGGACTCTTCCTCCTCATTGCCTGGGTCGCTTTCCTCTACCGCCAGGAAACCGCCATTCGCTTCAGCGAAGTAACTCTGGTCTTGCTATTCTTTGTCTTTGCCATAACTTCAAAAGAACATACCGCCGTCCTCCCTGCCCTTCTCCTGCTTACAGACTATTTTTTCAATCCCGGCTTCACATTCGAAGGAATCCGCAGAAATTGGCGTATCTACGCGCCTATCATCGCAGCGGCTCTTCTCGGCGTCGCTTTTATCTTCAAAGTCGTCCTGATCCGCTCCAGTTCCGCCGGCTTTGGAATGAAGGATCTTACCCCGCTCGATTACCTCTTCACCCAATTCCGTTCCATCGTCACTTACCTTCGCCTCTTCTTCATTCCCGCCGGTCAGAACATCGATTATGACTTCCCCATTTCTCATTCCCTCGGTGACCACTTATCCTGGCTCTGTCTCGGAATCCTTATCGCGCTCACAGCCGCCGCCTGGTTCTATCGCAAGCCCTACCCGCTCGCCGCCTTCGGCTTCTTTCTGTTCCTAATCCTCCTCGTCCCCACCTCCTCCGTCGTCCCCATTCGCGACGTGTTAGTCGAACGCCGCATGTATCTTCCCGTCTTCGCCCTCTCGCTTTGCGTCATTGATTTCCTCCGCCATCGCCGCATCGCCATCCCCGCCCTCGCAACCGCTCTCACCACTGTTTGCCTTGTCCTCGCCGTCCTCACTTGGCACCGCAACCACGTCTGGGCCAACCCCGTCTCGCTCTGGAAAAACTCGGTGTCGAACTCACCCCAAAAGTACCGCCCCCGCTTCCAACTCGCCTATGCCCACTACCAGGACGGCCATTGCTTGGACGCCACCAGAGAGTACGCCGAAGCCGCCAAGCTCACCCCAACCCCAAGCTACGAACTCTTCGTCGATTGGGCCCTCGCCGCCGATTGCGCCAACCAGCCCGGCGAGGCCCTCACCCGCCTCGAAGACGCCCTCCGCTTGGAGCAAAGCGCCCACGTCTGGTCGCTAATGGGCATGATCCGCGCCAAACAAGGGGATTATGACCGCGCCCTGGACGCCTTGGCCCAAAGCGAAAAGATCAACCCCCGCTTCACCATGACCTATGTCTATCGCGGCAACATCCACATGGCGCGCGAGGACTGGGACGCCGCCGTCACCGAATTCGGAAAAGCCGTCTCCGTCGAACCCAATGACGACGCCGCGCGCCAAGGTCTGCAAATGGCCCAAGCGTCCCAAAAACGCGCCCGAACCGCCGCCGAAAAGAAAGCCGCCTCGACGAAGTAATGCCCCTCCGCATCGGCGTCAACGCATTGTTCCTCATCCCCGGCGGCGTCGGCGGCACCGAAGTCTATCTTCGAAATCTCCTCGCCGCATTTGCAAAAAACCCGCGCAGCCATCAATTCACGGTCTTTCTAAACAAGGAAACCGGCCGGGACCTCGTCCCCGCCCACCCCGCTTTTCACGCCGTCCAAACGGGAGTGATCGCCGCATCCCGCCCCCGCCGCATCCTCTATGAACAGCTCCGCTTGCCAGGCCTCGCCAAGACCGCGAAAATCGATGCCTTGTTCAATCCAGGCTTCACCGCCCCTCGCTTCCTCCACTGCCCAAACGTCTCACTCATTCACGATCTGCAACATCACCACCACCCCGAGTTCTTTAAGCGGAGCGACCTGCTCGCCTGGCGCTTCCTCGTCTGGTCATCCGTCATGACAGCCAAGCGGATATTGACCGTCTCGGAAGCCTCTCGCGAAGACATTCACGCCGTCTATCAAGTCCCGCTCCATCGCATCCACACCGCCGAACCCGGCGTTGAGCCGGAATTCTTCACCCTAGCCCCCGCCGGCCCGGAACCGCTCATTTTGTGCGTCTCCACGCTCCATCCCCACAAGAACATCGAACGGCTCGTAGACGCCTTCGCCGCCTTCCGCGCCCGCCACCCCGAGTACCGCCTCATCCTCGCTGGAATGCGCGGCTTCCACGGCGATGCCGTCGAGCGCCGCATCCATCACCATGGCCTCGAAGAAGCAATTACGCTCACCGGATGGATTCCCCGCCCCGCCATTCTGGAGCTGTACTCGCAAGCCCAATTCGCCGTCTTCCCTTCCACTTTCGAAGGCTTCGGCATGCCCGTCGTCGAGGCTATGGCCGCCGGCGTGCCCCTCATCGCCTCAAACATCCGGCCCATCACCGACATCGCAGCCGGTACCGCCCTGCTCTTCCCGCCAGACAGCACCACGGCGCTCACCGCCGCCATGGAACAGTTCGCCGCCAACCCCGCTCTCCGCGCCGCTCACGCCGCCAAAGCCCGTCACCGCGCGGCCCTATTCACCTGGGATCGCGCCGCCAACATCACCCTCGACACCCTGGAACAAGCCGCCATTCTCGGCCTTTCGGGAGGCTCCAGCGACGCGATCAAGCGGCACCAGCCTCCCGGCCGGTGGTGACGCTGGCCGCCAAAACGCCCTCTTCGTCGCCGGCGACACCGGCCAGCGGCACGCCCTACCATGGCATGAACATTCTTTTGCTCTGGGGCGAAGCCGTCGCCAAGGGCTACGCGGCCCCCATCTGGATGACCTACCAACAGGCGCGGGAACTCGGCGCGAATGTCCGCACAGGCGAGGACACCGAGCGCGAAATTCCTTTCCTGAAGGGCTACACGGTTTTCAACGCCGAGCAGGTGGACGGCTTGCCCGCGCATTACTACGCGCAGCCCGAAAATCCTCTGCCCT
>CAMDKT010000306.1 GCA_945900935.1 Candidatus Sulfopaludibacter sp. SbA3
TGAAGACCCGATCGGCGTCACGCCTGGGGTGTTCCCAATTGGGGGCCGATCGATCCGGTCAAGCAGACTGTGTGGGAAAATCACGCCGGATCGGAGTAGACATCGCTGGAAGATGCCAACACGCTGGTCGCCGATCTCGACGAAGGGCAGTCGGTCGCCATCGTTCAGAACGACGCCCATCTCACCACCTTTGAGGCTTCGCGGATGCTCGGAGTCTCGCGCCAGTTCCTGATCAAGGTGCTGGAGCGCGCCGAAATCCCGCATCATATGGTCGGGACTCACCGGCGTGTTTACGTGCGCGACCTGCTGGCGTACAAGGCCAAGCGGGATTCAAAGCGCGGCCGGATCCTGGGCGAGTTAACGCGCGCCGAAGCCGAAGACGGTCTCTACGATCTGGAACCGGTGGATGATCGCGCCGGGTAACCGGTACACCGTCGTTCTCGACACCTGCGTACTGGCGCCGATGCCGCTCTGCGACACGCTTCCGCGGCTGGCCGAAGACACGGGTTTTCCATTGTAGTCGCAGTAGGACTACAATGGACGTGAAGGAACGGGTTCGAGGAAGGGTTAACATGAAGGCTGCAGACACCTACGTTCGCGCTCGCATCGACACAGCTACCAAGGAGCGCGCCGGTGCTGCTCTCGCCGCAATGGGACTGACCATTTCGGATGCGATCCGATTGCTCATGTTGCGTGTCGTGGATGAGCGTCGTTTACCGTTCGAGGTGAAGGCGCCAAATGCGGCTACGCGCAAGGCGATGGCCGAGCTTGAGGCGGGGAAAGGCAAACGCTTCACCAGTACGGCTGCGCTGATGACGGACTTAAATGAGGACGATTGAACGGTCATCGGCATTCAAGCGTGACTTCAAGCGTGCGAAGGCCGCGCCGCGCCTCCGCAAAGATTTGGATTCGCTTGTGTCAACCGTCGTTGCGCGACTGGCGTCCGATGAAGTCTTACCAATTAAAACCAGGGACCACGGATTGAGCGGCGATTGGGCGGGCTACCGCGAATGCCACATTAAGCCCGACTTGCTGCTGATCTACAGTAAGCCCGGTGCCGACACCCTACGTCTGGCGCGGCTGGGTTCCCATAGCGAACTATTCGGTTGAGCTGCGGGCCGGCGTCCATTTTTGGCGGACTCCAGTTGGACGCCAACGACGGGTTGGGCCGACGCTGTCTCTTGTAAGCCTTTTAGAAGTTTGGTGGACGTGAAGGGATTCCTCGAATCCGGTTCTTGTACATCGGCTCGCACGTTTGCTCCACGCTTCTTTCAGACCCCGCCTCGCGGCAACGCCCTTGCGCTTCGCTATCACTTCACCTCCATCAGGTTGTGAAAAGGACTTTCACCTTCAAGCTGTCGATCATGCTCGGCACACAAAGAAAACCCCTGTGAGAGCCTCACAGGGGTTCCGCCGATTCTTCGGAGCCAGCCCCGTCGCATCGGCCTTAGGCATCCGCTCGGGCGCGACCCCTCGCGGACCCACCCACCCTAACACGCCATCTCCTACAGGCCTGCCAAAACCGGACATTTCTACTTTGCTGGCGATAGGACATTTCAACTTTGCCTTGACAGCGCGCGCGGCCTTGTACGGCCTTGTACGTAGAGCTTGACAGGATCGCCCCATATCAGAACAGAAACTTCAATCCAAGTTGAATGGCACGAGACGGATTGGCGCCCGAGATGCGCCCAAACCTCGCATCGCCGGTGTTTGTGAACGGGTTGTTCAGATTCACGTTATTAAAGGCGTTAAAGAACTCAGCCCGGAACTGGGCAGACATGCTTTCGAAGATCCGGAAGTTCTTGAACGCAGACAGATCGAAGTTCACCAATCCCGGACCCCGCAGGATTCCATCGCCTGCATTTCCATACCGCCCAACTTGCGGATTCACGAACGCCGTTGTGTCAAACCAACGCTCCACCGTTCGCTGGTCTGAGGGAAGATTCCCATCGGCGATCCTGTTCGGCCGATTTCCTGCGCGATTGCCGAGATCGTTCGCGACAGGGGATGCCATGCTCAGTGCCGCGCCGGAGCGCATATTGACAATGCCATTTGTCTGCCAGCCACCCACCAGGTGACCTAGAACTCCGCTCGCGCCCCCTAAAACAGCCTTGCCCGGCCCGAATGGAAGATCGTATACATAGCTCAAGACCCATCGATGGGTAAAGTCGTTCATTGGCCCATAGTTCAGTCGGATGTTATCGATGTCCATCACCGTCCAGTTGTCGTGACCCCGGATCCCCAAAGCCTTCGACCACGTGTAGTTGCTGAGGAAAGTCAATCCACCCGAGTAGCGTTTCTCCACCCTGACGTTAAATGCATTGTAATTTGACCAGGCACGAGAGCTATTGCCGCTGACGAAGCCCACGTTCTGATACGGCCGGCGCGATTGAATCGGTGTACGCCTGGTGAGGTCTGCATCCGGTAGCGCTGCGTTCGCATCCCAGCGATTCGGCTGCCGGACGCCGCGATTGCCCACATAACCCACTTCCAGCAACAGGTTCGGAGCAACCTCATGCTGAATATTAAAGTTCCACTGGTACGTCAACGGCAGAACCTTGTCTGGAGATTGATAGTTCGCGGTTACGTTGCGGAAATCGACCTTCGAAACATCCGTCTCAACGGCGGGCCATAGCGTGTCGGTGCGGAATCTGGGTCTGATCGCGTCGTTGAATAAGAAGTTCTCATATACGAACGGGGGCTGAAAATGAAACAGCGATATCTCCCACTGGCGGAAATTGCCGTACATGATTGCGGACCCAGCGCGTATAACGGTTTTATTCGACCGCGAGGGGCTGTACGCTAAGCCCAACCGCGGACCCCAGTTGTTGCGGTCCGGACTGAGGATTCGCCGTGGGATCTCGCGTCCGGCGAAATCGAGAGTGCCTCTTTGAAAATTCCAGCTCGCCAGTTCGTCGTTCGCCTCCAGCGGAAATTGCACGAACTCGTAGCGCAAGCCTGCGTTGATCGTCAGATTAGGCGTGATCTTCCAATCGTCCTGCAGGAAGAACGAAAACTCGCCATTGCGGAGCTTCTGCGTAAAGCCGGAGCCGCCCGCCTGGTGCGAGAATGCAAAATTCGGCAGCCCTAACAGGTAATCGGCCATCGGCAAACCGGAATATTGCCCGTTGAATCCGTAGGCGCCATTCTGAATAGCATAGCCGAGGTCGTTGTAGTGGTAGAGGCGGATGTCAGCGCCGGTTTTCAAGGTGTGCCGTCCCCGTATGTTGGTGACAGTGTTGGTGAACTGTTTCAGCGTGTCGGTTGCGCCGTTCGGAATCCACTGCGGATGTCCGGTGTAGCCAAACCCTTGAATGGCGATTCCAGGGGGCGCAAAAGCCGATGGTTCAGGACTGAGATTCTTCAAGCCAAATGCCGCAAGCACCGGCGCATCCAACAGATTATCCGCGCCGATGAACGTGGTCGTCCTGGTGTAGCCGAAGCGGAAATCGTTCAACAGGCTGGGGCTGAAAGTGTGAGTATGTTGTGCGCTGACGTTCGGGCTCGCCTTGGTTGATGTTTTCGTTCCCGAGAACGGCAGGGTGCCGGTTGCGGTCCGGTCGTATTCGAACCAGGTAACGCTGCCATTGAGCCGGTCCTTGTTACTGATGTTGTAATCGAGGCGTGTATTCAGCTGGTTCATGCGGGTGGGATTCGGCAGCACAGCCAGGTAGTTGTTGTTAGGCAGCACGGTGCTGTTTGGCGTAGGGAAGTATTTGCGGCCGGCAGTCGCGAACTGGGCAATCCGGTTCTGAGGAATACGGTTGCCGGGGAACGGCTGATTTGTAAGCAGATCTCTAACAGTCATCGAACTCCCGGAAAAGTCGCCGTTGAACATCGCCTCCGTCGGCACGTTCGAGAACCGCGTCTCGCTACGCCGGATGCGCTGCCCTTCGTAATTCACGAAATAGAACACCTTGTTCCGCACGATCGGTCCGCCGACGTTCGCGCCGAATTGATTGAACCGCAGCGGCGGCTGGCTACCCGTCAGGTCGAAGGCGTTCCTTGCATCCAGTTTGTCGTTTCGCAGGAACTCGTACAGCGTGCCATGAATCTGGTTGCCGCCTGACTTGAGCGCGGCGTTCACGATTGTCGTGCCGCGGCCGTACTCGGCCGAGAAGGAGTTCTGCATTACCTTGAACTCTTGGATCGCGTCGACCGAAAGGTTGACGCCATACCCGCCTTCTCGATTGAGGCGCGTCTCTACACCCTCGATTAGAAAGCTGTTCTGCGTGACGCGGCCTCCCTGGCCGACGAAGTTCGGTCCCCCGCTCTCGGTCGACCCGGTCAGGATCACGCCTTGTGACAGAGCGGCCAACTGAAGAAAGTTGCGTCCGTTCAGAGGTAGATTTACCACCTTCTGGTTTTCAATCACCTGACCTACGTCCGACGTGTCAGTGGCCAGCACCGGTGCCGACGACGCGACTTCGATCACTTCCGTCAGCGCACCGACTTGCATCGTCAGGTCATACCGAGCGGTTTGGTTCACTTGCAATATGATGCCGGTGATCTCAACCGGACGGAAACCGGTGGCCTCCCCACGGATTCGATACGTGTCCGGGAACAAAGTGCTGAACGTGTAAGCGCCGACTTCGTTCGTGACGCCGCGAACGCTCTGGCCGGTGCGCTCGTTCGCCACGGCTACGACTACTCCGGGCATGGCTGCGCCGCTGGAGTCTCGCGCCGAGCCGACGATTGCGCCGTAAGTACCCTGCCCACGCAGATCGTGGAGGGTAGTGGTGAGGAGCAGTATAAGGCTCCAGAAATTAAACGGCTTAGTAACGCGCTTCATGGTCCGTTCTCCTAAGTTCGACTTTGACTGATTGCAACTGACTAGTCCTGCCTTGCGGTTTCCGAAATAATGTCCAACCCGGCCGATCGCGGATGCTGAGCCATCTCCGCAGCGCCTCGCTGCGCTTCCAACTCCACTCCGGCAGCGTCGCTCGCACACGAACTCGCAGAACTGGCAAGAATACCCAAGCCCACCACGCGCTAATCCTAATAAAAAGCAGTTGTGCTGTCAAGGATGGGTGTTTGTCGCGGTGTCAGCGATTTCGTAACGTAGGCCGAAGCAAGCGAGTCGTGCCTGATTTCGCACAGTTTTAGAGGCGGGTAACGGATGGGACAGAGTTGCATCTGAGTTTTTCGGCTTGGGGGAGATGGTTTTAGGCGGGCGGATGCTTGCGAAGGCGAGAGGTGGCTGACGCGGGAGGGAAAGGGAGGAGAAGACACGAAACGGAATTTAAAGCACGGTAACTATTCAGGACTCATTCGAGTTGGGAGACGAAATCTGGGAGGCGACATGCGAAGAGGGTTTGGATAGCTTCTGTGGGAGAGATGTCATGCTTTCTGCAGGTAGAAATGTAACTGCGTACGCGGCAAAAGATTTGAGCGCCCTGAAAAGACCGGAAGCAACCAGCGATCTTCTGCTGGACCTTGGTCATACGGATGTCGTTTTCGCCCTGGTTGTTGGTGAAGGGCACGAGCTTGCCGGTCATGAACCGCAGAGTTTCAGTTTCAAAATTGCGGAGACGTTCAAGCAGGTTACGGGATTTGGTTTTGGCGATGCGGCCACGTTTTCCGGCGTGACCCTTTGGATCCGGCGGCGGACATTCGCTGTCGGCTTCCGTTAGTAGATCGCGGTAACGGCGGAGGAAGGGTTCTGACTTTGCTACTCCGGCAAATCCTTCGGCGGTTCCGGCAGGAAAAAACTCGCAATAAAACCAATCACGTAAGCCCCCGTTCCAACAATCGCCGCCGCATACGCTAACTGCGCCGCCGGCCCGTCCCCAGGCGCGGTCTTGGCCAACTGCACCGTCAACAGCGCCGCCGAAGTCCCCAGCATTCGCCCCCCAATATTCGCTGCGAAGCTCTCGCCAGTCCCGCGCAAATGCGTCGGATAGACCCGCGGCAGATAGTTGCCCCAGAAGCTAAACTGCGCCACCGTCAACAGCCCCACAAGGCCAATGCCCCACGAGAGCGTCTGCACATCCGTCCCGCTGGCGACGAAGAATACCCACGGCACCACGAACAGCCCGGGAACCTGGAAAATGCGAATCAGCAATCGGCGGCTGACGATATGCACAGCCAGCATCGCCAGCAACACCCGGCCCACCAGTCCGCCCAACTCCTGCCACAACTGCACGCCGGAGACCACCTTCTGCACCCCCGCCGGCGCCATGCCGGCCAACTCCGCCAGCCCCGGAACAATCCGCGGAATCTGCTGAATCGCGCCGAAAGCCGCCGCATAACTCGCCGCGAACATGATCATCGTTACCCATGTCGTCCGCGCATACATTGGCTGGAACAACGCCACGAAGCTCGGCCGCTTCAACGTCCCCGCCGCTTTCTTTAACGCCCACGCCGGCGATTCCGGCAGGAACGGCCGGATGATGATCAGCGGAATCGCCGGCAACAGGCCGGAAATCAGAGTGTATCGCCACGCCGAGTGGCCGCCGTAGATCTCTGGAAACCAGTTCGCGTTCGTGACGGAAAGGTAATAAGCGGCCGTCACCATCAAGCCGCCAATCGACGAAAACGCCTGCGTGTACCCCAACACGCTTTCGCGCTGTTTCTCATTCGGGAACAACTCCGCGAGCCAAGCCACCGCCGCCACAAACTCCACGCAGACGCCGATGAAGGTTGTGCAGCGGAAGAAAAGCAGCCACTCCAGCGACGTTGAAAATCCGGACGCCAATGCCGAAAACGCGTAAATTAAGACGCTCCACACCAGCACCCGCCGTCGGCCCCACAGGTCCGTCAAATACCCGCCGACCATGCCGAACAGGCCGCCGGCGAAGGCGGGCACGAAGAACATCAAGCCCACCCAATCCAAATAGGCGGGCGTCCCCGGTTTCAGTCCCCCGAGTTCGTTCAGCGCCGGTCCCACGATCAACGGAAGCACCAGCAACACGTAAATGTCGAAGGCAAATCCGATCGACGCGACCAGACAGATCAGCCAATGTACCCAAGTGAATTTCTGCGTTTCGGAAGCCATGATTGTATCCTGAACATTATACAGAGAAGTACCGGTTCACGGTTTCGGCGGAGGGTTTTGGCGTGAACAACGAAACCGACCAAAGCAGAAACACCGACCCCAGCGTCATCGGGACCACCGGGGATACCCCAAAAATCGTGAAACCGCGCGGTACGAAAAACAGCGCGAGCGTGCAGCCAGCCACCCACGCCGTCGCCGCCAGCGCGCCCCACTTTGTGCTCCCCTTCCAAAACAACGC